>JANLIO010000036.1 GCA_024654265.1 bacterium
CCCCGTGAAAACGGGGATCCAGGATCAAAGAGTAATTCCTATTTAGATAAAGCGCACCATTTTATCCTGGGTCCCCGGGTTAAACCCGAGGATGACAGACATATTCCAAATTCCACATTCTATATTCCACATTCCACATTCTATATTCCACATTCCACACCCCCTTTGATCCCGGGTCCCCGGGTTAAACCCGAGGATGACAGGATGAGTCTAAATTCCCACTCACATCAGATTCCACTCTATGCCTCCATTCTTAATTGACACCCATTCCCACATTCATCTTTCAACATCCGAAAATGAACGTAACGATATTTTGGCACGCATGAAATCAGAAAATATCTGGACGATTACAGTTGGAACAAACACACGAACAAGCAAGGAGGCTGTTGCATTTGCCGAAGCGCACGAGAATATTTGGGCAACCGCTGGATATCATCCCGAGCATTTAACAAGTTCATATGTCGATGAAAATGATGGCGAACCCGGAGCGTATTCAATTGAAGAAATTCGATCCGTTGCAACATCTTCAAAAAAAATCGTTGCAATAGGAGAAACAGGCTTAGATTTTTTTCGTATTGACGACGGGATAACCATTGATACTGCAAAGCGCATTCAAGAACAAGCATTTCGAGAGCACATCAAGCTCGCGCATGAATTGAGTCTTCCTGTTGTAATTCATTGTCGCAATGCGTTTGATGATCTCACGAGAATTCTCTCCGATGAAATTTCAAATGGGAAAAAGATTCGTGCTGTTGTCCATTGTTTTTCCGGCTCATGGGAAGATGCAAAGCCACTTCTTGATCTTGGAGTGTTTCTTTCATTTACTGGGATTATTACGTTTCCGCCCAAAAAATCTGAAGACCCAAAACAATCAATTCATCGCGTTATCGAGCAAATGCCCGTTGACCGCATCATGGTTGAGACCGATTCGCCGTGGCTTGCACCAGTCCCATACCGCGGAAAACAAAACGAGCCAACGTACGTAAAATACATTGCAGGAAAAATTGCAGAACTCCGAAAAATCGACATAACAGACTTTTCAAAGATCGTCACAACGACCTCTGGACGATTCTTTCAAATTCGTGTATAAAGGAGGCTGATCTTTCACAGGAGGTTTTCATGCAAACACAGACCGCGATCCAATTCCCGTACGTTGAGCTTTCAAGCCTATTCGCCTTTGCCGTAGTCATTCTGGTGTGTGGGGTGCTATACAGATATATGCAGAATTCGGACAATGACGAGAACAGGAAGTGATAATCATCCGACTATACGTCGGTGCGGTGATCTACGGAACGATCTGGCTTTTACTTGTGGGGTGGGCGCTGGAGCTTTGGTACAGAAAGGGCCATGTTCCAAAATTTCTTCTGGCTCTAAACAACCTGTGCACCCTCCCAGCGCAGGTTTTTTTAATCCCCCACAGTGCCAGACCCCGTGGGGTCTGGCACTGTGGGGTCTGGCACCAGGGTGCCATACGGTGTGGATAACTTTTTGAAGGGGCGTTCGGTTTCGAGAGAGTAAAATCAACGTGACTCATTTCTTATTTCATTGACACTTCCTGAGAAAAAGACTACAATCCGCACGTTTCCTGATTCATATTGGGATACGAATTTTTCCTTCAGTTCCATGCAAAATCCACAAAATCCAACTCCTTGGGAGGCACTCGGGATCGTCTGGGATCTTACGATTTCCATCGCGGTTCCCGTAACATTCTTTGCGCTTGGCGGGCGTTGGCTTGATAACAAAACAGGGCGAAGTCCTCTTTTTACAATTATTGGGCTTATCCTAGCTCTCGTTATCATTGCACGGATTGTCATGAAAAAAGGAAAGAAAATAGCTGAACGACTCTAAACATGTCTGCACTTGCACCGGAACCCGTATTACAGATCGGCAAACTCGCGATCACAAATACATACATCAATTCAACAATTGCCGTTGTCGTCCTTGTTGTGACGGCTTTTTTTATACGCGCGTCTTTGAAAAAAGTTCCGGGTCGACTTCAATCAGCAGTAGAAATACTGATTGAAGGTATGTTAGATATGTTCGATCAAGTTACAGGAAGTCGAGAACGTTCAAAGAAATTTCTTCCACTCGTTGGATCACTTTTCTTGTTTATCCTTCTTTCGAACTGGATGGGGCTTCTCCCCGGCACTGGAACGATTGGAATCATAGGTCGCGGAGAACACGGCCTCATCTCCTTTTTACGTCCAGCGACGAGTGATCTGAATCTCACGCTTGCACTCGCACTCATTTCCGTACTGTTTTCACATGCTCTCGGCATTGTCACACTTGGATTTTTTACACACGCAAATAAATTTATTCAACTCGGAACACTTTGGAAGGCGTTAACGTCTCTAAATCCGATCAAAATCCTTGTCGCACTTGTTGAAATGGTTGTTGGTGTTATTGAAATCTTTTCTGAAATCGCAAAAGTCGTGTCCCTTTCTTTGCGTCTTTTTGGGAATGTCTTTGCCGGAGAAATTTTGATCACCGTAATTTCCGGACTTATTGCATACGTCATACCAATTCCTTTTATTTTTCTTGAAATCATTGTCGGCATTGTCCAAGCCTCAGTGTTTGCACTTCTCACACTCGTCTACCTCACCGTTGCTAGCGACATCCCACATGCAGAAGAAGAAGCGTCTGCCCATTAAGAGCGACTAAAGGATTCATCTCATTCGAGGCGAGTCCTTCCATCATTCTTAATCGCGCAAGTAAACGACATTAAATAATCATCCCAAAAAGATCGATTGAAAGCGCCAATATTTTATGTCACCAGAAGCACTTCTCGCCCTTACAAAGGGTGTCACCATCGCCATCGGCGGTATTATGCCAGCCTATGCAATTGGAAAGATCGTGGCAAAAGCCATGGAATCCATTGGACGAAATCCGGAATCAGCCGGTAAATTGTTCGTTCCCATGTTGCTCGGAGCTGCATTTGCAGAAGCCATCGCAATCTACGCGTTGGTCGTCGTCTTTACACTGTAAGCTTTTTTTCGGGTTCCGAATTACTTCGGAGCCTTTCTGAGAAGCCTACTCATATGACAACAAACGAAACAATAAACACAACAGAACCGGCACAAGAACTTCAAACCATGTCGACAGCGCAAACCGAAACAGCAGAACATTCTGGTGTTCTTGGGACATTTGGTATTGAGGGAGGGAGACTTGCCGGTCAAGCAATGAACTTCATTATTGTTGCTGTTGTCTTATGGATTTTTGTCTTTAAGCCCGTGATCGCAAAATTGGACGAACGGACAAAAATCGTTGAGAACGGATTGCACGATGCGGAAGAAGCGCAAAAGCGTTTGCAAAATGCAGAGAAAGAAGAGGGAAGTCGTCTTGCAGAAGCCGACCGAGCTGTGCTCGCGACAATTGATGAAGCAAAGAAGAAAGCCGACGAAATCAAACATGCGAAAGTCGAAGAAACGAAAAAGGAAATTGAAAAAATAGTACAGGATGCACGAGTGACAATTCAGAGTGAGCGCGCGCAAGCGTACGATGCTCTACGAAAAGAAATTGCGGTGCTCGTCACGTCGGCAACAGAGAAGGTTGTTCGTGGGCTTGACCCAGAAACCAAGAAAAAACTTATTACGGAGGCAATTGCTGATCTTGAAGAAAAGAACGTATGAAAAAATATAACCTCCACCTTATCCGTACAACGGCAGAACATCTTGTCAAAGGTGTCGCTGATCGAATGTCGTTTGCACAGATTATCCGAGAACTCGACATGATCCAAACCGCATTTGCATCAGACCGAACATTGGTCGCAAATCTATCCGACAAATCCGTCCCCGAAGATCGTCGAGAATCCGCACTTTTTACCGCGTTAGACGGTGAAGTACGTGAAGATGTTCTTGTTTCCTTGCTTCATCTTTTACGAAACGACGCCCTTGGAAACATCAAAGATCTTCTTCAGCAAATCGAACGTCTTGCGCTTGAGCGTGGTGACTTGACCATCGCCGAACTCAAATCAGCAACAGAAATGGGAGAAGAAGAACACGCAAAAATCATCGCAATGCTTACGGAACGATTTAAAAAAGAAGTTGTCTTAAAAACAAGTATTGATCCAAAACTCATTGGAGGATTCACATTACTCGTTGAAGAAAAAACAATTGATGCAAGTGTTGCAGGAACCTTGCAGAGATTAAAACGACAACTCTCAGAATAAGTTCCATACAAACGACTATGAAAAAAAATATCACGGGAGCGATTGAGATCGCGCAAAAATTGAAGGATCAAATTGATGCATTTGATGCAAATGTTTCAATGCAAGAGTCCGGAATCGTGCGAGACACGGCGGATGGCATTGCATCGATCAGCGGACTTCGAAACGCCGGATCCATGGAAATGGTCCGATTTCAAAGCGGTACCGAGGGCGTTATTCTTAACCTTGAGCAGGATCGAATCGGCGCAATCATTCTGGGTAGCGCATCTTCCGTCCACGCCGGCGACACCGTGACACCACTTGGAACCGTACTTTCTATTCCTGTATCAAATGATATGACAGGTCGCGTTGTGAATCCACTTGGACAACCCGTTGATGGAAAAGGGGATTTAAAGAATACGACACGCCAACCGATTGAAAAAATTGCACCTGGAGTGATGACGCGCGAACCGGTGAACGTTCCGCTCATGACCGGCATCAAAGCAATTGATTCAATGATTCCGATTGGACGCGGACAACGAGAATTAATTATCGGTGACCGACAAACCGGAAAAACGGCGATTGCGATCGATACAATCATCAATCAAAAAGGACAGGATGTCACATGCGTGTACGTTGCCATCGGCCAAAAAGAATCCAAGGTCGCCAAACTTGTTGCACGTCTTGAAGAAGCTGGTGCAATGGAATACACGGTTATTGTTCTTGCCGGTGCTTCTGACCCAGCGTCTTTTCAATACATTGCACCGTATTCCGGTGTCGCCATTGCAGAATCTGTGATGGCAAAAGGGAAAGATGCACTCGTCATTTACGACGACCTTACAAAACATGCGGTTGCATATCGCGAAGTTTCCTTGTTACTTCGACGACCACCGGGACGCGAGGCCTACCCAGGTGACGTGTTTTATCTTCACTCACGTCTTTTGGAGCGTTCATGTCGTTTGAACAAAGAGAACGGGGGAGGATCCATTACCGCACTTCCAATTATTGAAACACAGGCAGGTGACGTGTCGGCGTATATCCCAACAAACGTAATCTCAATTACCGACGGCCAAATTTATTTGGAAAGCGATCTGTTCTACAAAGGTGTTCGCCCGGCGGTAAACGTTGGACTCTCCGTTTCTCGTGTTGGTGGCGCGGCTCAAACCAAGGCAATGAAGAAAGTTGCCGGTCAGCTTCGCCTTGACCTTGCTCAGTTCCGCGAGCTCGAAGCCTTTGCTCAATTTGCGACAGACCTTGATCCGGAAACGCGAAAGCAAATCGATCGTGGACGACGAACCGTGGAAATGTTGAAACAGAATCAATATCAGCCAATGTCGATGGAACTTCAGGTCGCAATGATCTATGCCGTTACAAAAGGATTTTTGGACGGTATTGAAGCAAAAAATGTACGAGATTGGGAAACGGGTTTTGTCGCTCATCTTGAAGCACGTGCAGGAAATCTATTAACGCATCTTCGCGAAAAACAGGCGCTTGATGACGAACTCATAAAAGGACTTGAAACAGAAATCGAAGCTTGGAACAAAGCATTCGTAGCAAAGTAGGTATGCCCGCAAATACACGACTCATTAAACGACGGATTAAATCTGTCCTAAACACCCGTAAAATTACCGGTGCGATGGAGCTTGTTGCGGCATCAAAAATGCGTCGTTCCGCCGAGTCAACGCATGCTTCGCGCGCGTACACAAAAGGTGCATGGGAAATTGTGGATGAAGCAAGAAAGGACGTCGACGAAAATATTCACCCTCTTCTTGGCGGACGCCGTGTTCCAAAAGCATCGCTTGTTCTTGTGATTGCATCTGATCGTGGTCTTTGCGGTGGGTTTAACGTGCAACTTGCAAAGACAGCAATCACTTTTCTTAAAGGACGGAACGAGAATCTTCTTATTGCGACAATCGGGAAACGCGCTTCCCAAGCGGTGAAGCGAGCTGGGTATGAGATCACAACCGCATTTGAATCCATTGCCAACGCACCATCATTCGAGCAAAGCGTTCCGATCGGATCCTATGCCTACAATGCATTTATAAAAGGAGACGTTGATCGAGTATTCGTTGTCTACACCGATTATAAAAGCGCGCTTTCGCAAATTCCAGCCGTTGAGCAACTTCTACCAATTATTCCGGAATCTGACCTCAAAGATCTCGAGTTCACTGAAGAAAAAATAACGGACAAAATGGATGAAGATGAGGGATTGTACGGCTCAAAAAAGAAAAAACAAAAGACAGACGACGGATTTCAATCCATTCTATTTGAACCAAATCCACAACAGGTTTTCGATGCATTACTTCCTCGACTTCTTGAAACGCGAATCTACCAGTTCTTACTTGAATCCGCATCTTCAGAACATGCCGCTCGAATGATGGCGATGAAAAATGCAACGAAAAATGCCGGGGATATGATCCAATCACTTCAATTCACCTATAACCAAGCGCGCCAAGCCGGAATCACTCAAGAAATGCTTGAGATCACATCTGGGAAGGCAGCAATTGAATAAAAGAAAATTTGGAATTTAGAATGTGGAATATCGAATATAACAATCCAACTTCCAAATTCCTTCTCAACCAAACTTCAAATTCTAAATTCTCATCTTATATGCAAGGAACAATCACTCAAATCATCGGGCCGGTCGTGGATGTCCACTTTCCGGAATCACCGCCACCAATTCCAAACGCGCTTCATGTTGCGCATAACGATGGAACACTGACGCTCGAAATCGTACAGCACCTTGGAGGTGGTGATGTTCGTACGGTTGCCATGGAATCAACGGATGGATTACGTCGTGGAATGACCGCAAAAGATACAGGTGCGCCTATCTCCGTTCCCGTTGGTCGCGAAACACTTGGACGCATGTTTAACGTTGTCGGCGACGTCATTGATACAAAGGGAACAAAGGTGACGGGTGAGAAACTCCCGATCCACCGCGAAGCGCCTGCATTTACAGAACAATCCACGCGCGCAGAAGTATTGGAAACCGGAATTAAAGTGGTTGACCTTATCTGTCCGTTTCTAAAAGGAGGAAAAGTTGGGTTATTCGGAGGAGCCGGTGTGGGAAAGACCGTTATCATCATGGAGCTTATTCGCAACATCGCAACAGAACACGGTGGATTTTCCGTTTTTGCGGGGGTTGGTGAACGCTCACGTGAAGGAAATGACTTGTATCGCGAAATGAGCGAGTCTGGCGTTTTGGACAAAACAACGCTCGTATTTGGACAAATGAATGAACCACCTGGCGCGAGATCACGCGTCGCTCTTTCCGCGCTCACGATGGCGGAGCACTTCCGCGATGCCGAGGGACAAGACGTTCTTCTTTTCGTCGACAACATCTTCCGCTTCACGCAAGCCGGATCAGAAGTTTCGGCACTTCTTGGACGCATCCCATCTGCTGTGGGATACCAACCAACACTTGCAACGGAAATGGGTGCCCTGCAAGAACGAATCACGTCAACGAACAAAGGATCCATTACATCTGTTCAGGCCGTGTATGTTCCAGCCGACGACCTTACAGATCCAGCGCCTGCAACAACGTTCTCACACCTTGATTCTACAGTCGTGTTAACGCGATCACTTGCCGAGCTTGGTATTTATCCAGCTGTGGATCCGCTCGACTCAACATCAACAATTCTTGATCCTGCGATTGTCGGAGAACATCATTACCAAGTTGCACGTGGTGTTCAGCAAGTTTTGCAACGCTACAAAGATTTGCAGGATATTATCGCCATTCTTGGAATGGATGAATTAAGCGATGAAGATAAATTAACCGTATCTCGAGCACGAAAGATTCAGAAGTTCCTCTCACAACCGTTCTTTGTTGCGGAGGTCTTTACCGGAAACCCAGGTGCATACGTTTCACGCGAAGACACCATCTCTGGATTTGAAAAAATCTTAAATGGAGAACTGGACAACATTCCAGAACAAGCGTTCTACATGAAAGGAACGATTGATGAAGTCTTAAAATACAATGCTTGAATTTGAACTCATCACACCGGAGCGAAAAGTCTTCCATCTCCGCGTGAACCAAGTAACGATCCCGACAACAGAGGGAGAAGTGACGATATTACCGAATCACGTTTCTTTGGTTGCGGAAATCACCCCCGGCATTGTTCACCTCAAAAATGGAAACGAGGAGGAGGAGGTCGCAATTGCCGGAGGATTTTTGCAGGTAAGCGCAGATGGACGCGTGCGTGTTCTTGCTGATTTCGCAGAACGTGGACATGAGCTTGATCTTTCTGTGATCGAAGAAGCGAAAAAACGAGCAACGCAGATCATGCAAGAGACCATACATCTTAATGATGAATCATTTGCGCGCGCAGCCGCAGCACTTGAACGAGAATTTGCGCGTGAACGGCTCGCACTTCGTATCCAACGACGCGGAAGAGCGTTTACCATTCCAACCCCGATTCAAACGAAATAAGTGGACAAAATGACGCAAATACGTCATTATAAGACATGCGACTATTCATTGGTCTACCGCTTCAGGAGGATCTGCAGCGTCGACTGGAATTGGCGTGGAATTCAGTCCTCAACACGTCAGACGATTGCCGAGAGATCGACCCGAAGTCATGGCATATTACGATTGCTCATCTTGGAAACGTTGATGAAGCAAACCAAGCGACGCTTCGTGCTCTTTTTGAAACGGCAACAGAAAAACCTCCAACCGGAGATTTTTTTATATACGAATTCCGCACATTTCCAGTAAAACACCCAACACACATCGTTGCACACGTAGCTCCGGGAAGTCGAGCGATCTGGAAAGAGTATATTCTACGTTTACGCGATATGCTCTCATTAGTCGCTCCTGACATTGATCGCCGACCTTGGATTCCTCATATTTCCATTTCCCGCTCTAAAAAACGTGCTGTTCTCCCAGAAATGGCAGTGCCGATCCCAGAACCAATCATCTGGACTCCAAATCGCATTTCCATCGTTGAAAGCAAACCGTCGCAAGATGGAGCCATCTACACCGACATCTATGACATCCCGTTCAACATTTAACTGCTTTGGTCTTGTCATTCACGGATATGGATGGGATGAAATTAAATCTCGTCTTATTGAATTCGGATTACAAAAACCAAGAAACGAATTTCAAAAACAAAAACCATTTTGGATTGTCACGGCAAACCCGGAGATTCTTCATTATTCAAAACAAAACCCATGGTATTGGGAGATCATTCGTCACGCCGATCTTCGCACGGTTGATGGGTTTGGTCTTCAAACGGTCGGGTTTCTTTCCGGTGCTCAGCCAAAACGAATCACGGGCGTGTCGCTCGCCGAATCTATTCTTCAACATGCCGTCAAAAACAATTGGACCGTTGGTATCACGGGTGGACGAGGGGAGAGTGCCGATCGAGCCGTTTGGAATATTCGTCAACGTTATCCGGAGCTAAAAATTTCCATTATTCCGATAGGCGAAATCACACCACTCGGAAACCGCGTTCAAGATGATCAAATTCAAATACATCAAATCCCGAAACCGGTCTCATGTCCCGACGTTGTTTTTGTTGCGCTTGGCCACCCAAAACAAGAAGCATGGATTGAAAAACATCTTAACGATATGCAAAACAGCAAAATCGTCATGGGAGTTGGTGGAACAATTGATTTTTGGTCAGGAACAGCAAAACGCGCGCCAAAGATTTTTCAAATTCTCGGTCTCGAATGGACGTGGCGTCTCATCATAGAGCCATGGAGATGGAAACGAATTTTTAACGCTGTCATTCTTTTTCCTTACGAAATCCTCAAAGAAGCAATAAAAAAGACGACCCATCGTTGAGTCGTCGTAAAGAAGGTGAGGATCGTTCTACATGTTACGAGTCTTGCCTGAGAGCGCTCTTCTGTCGCGTTCGAAGAACTCGGCCATCGACAGGAGCATCTGCGCTTCTTGGCTGATGGAAAGACCAACAAGCCCAACGGGAAGATCCTCGATCGGCGTTTCCCCGTAGTCCAAGTTGATCGCTTCCTGCATGCAGGGGATTTGAGATTTCACGTCGAGCCACGTTCTCGCCTGACCTGACTTTGTTCCCGAGATGCGGATCACGGCTTCGATTGTGAATCGACCCTTCGCGTACTCCGCGGAGACCGGTTTGAAATCAACCTCGTCACGACATTCCGTGGACATGAAGCCGTGCGCCTGACGAATGATGTCACGCTGAGCGCGGATCGTTGCGCGATGAACCAGCTCGTGAGCGGGATAAGGCGCACGATCTCCATCGAAGTTCGGTGGGATGGCAAGTCCTCGATTCGCTTCCGTGATCTGGTAATACGCGTTGGTCAACGCATGAGCTCTGACATGTTTTGCGATACGTTCCTTCCAAAAGACATCCGGATCGATAAACGGAAACATCGGATGGTTCGGATGGCACAGAGTTCCCTGGAATTTTTTCAAAAATCTTCCCGCATCCAATTGCGGGAGAACAAGCTGTGCAACATGTTCCGGCGGAAAGCCGACATCTGGATCCTTGTTATTCCCTTGCCAAAATTGCAAAGGGGTAGAGAACACCGCTCTCGCGAAGTTTTCCAGTTTTGTTCCTGTTTCCGCGCTCGCGATGCTCAGCAACTCTCCGAGCAGTTGTCCTGCGAAACGAGAATGTTGTAAGCACCCAAGGAACTTCTCAGGGGAATATCCCTGATCGATCATACGGTGCATGATCACGCCTGCCGTAGTGGCATCCGTAATCCAACCGAACTTTAGCGAGGATTCTCCTATACCCGTTATCAACATTTCCAATTTGTGCAATGTATTTCTCCGATTTCTCTAGTGAAGGTGCGATGAACCAAGAGAGAATGACAAAAATTTCGCATTTTGTCAACGAGGACGCCATCTTCCCAATTTCCACAGAACGTTCTACGATAAACATCATGTCAAACTCAAAAGTTCGTGTTCGCTTTGCCCCAAGCCCAACAGGGTTTTTGCATATCGGTGGTTTGCGTACCGCATTGTACAATCATCTTTTTGCGCAACATAAAAAGGGGGATTTTGTTCTTCGTATCGAAGACACAGACCGCGTACGAACCGTTGAGGGAGGAATCGAGAATATTTGCCAATCATTGAAAGAAACCGGTGTTATTCCAAATGAAGGGATTTGGATTGATGAAAAAGGCGAAATCGTAGAACGCGGAACACACGGACCCTATCTTCAATCAAAGCGTCAAAAACGACATCATGAATATGCAGACGAGCTCATTCGAATGGGCAAAGCATATCCTTGTTTTTGCACGGAAGAGCGTTTGCAAGAACTCCGAAAAAAACAACAACTCGAAAAACAGCCGACTGGCTACGATGGTACGTGTCGAAATCTTGAGGCAGACGAGGCAAAAAAACGAATTTCAAACGGTGTTCCTCATGTCATCCGACTTCGTTTTCCGGAGCAGGGAAGTGTCATCATCCACGATGTTATTCGCGGGAAGGTCGCATTTGATTGGAAAGAAATTGACGATCAAGTCATCATCAAATCCGACGGAATGCCGACATATCATCTTGCCGCAACATGCGATGATCATGACATGGAAATTTCCCATGTTTTGCGAGGCGAAGAATGGCTTTCATCCACACCAAAACACATATTCATCTATGAGGCATTCAACTGGGAACTACCGATTTTCGTGCACCTCCCTTTAATTTTAAATCCGGATAAATCCAAACTTTCAAAACGTCAGGGTGATGTTGGAGTGAATGATTACATCGAAAAAGGATATCTTCCTGAAGCGATTATCAACTTCGTGGCACTTCTTGGCTGGAATCCAAAAGGAGATCAGGAAATCTACTCACATGAGGAGCTTGCTGAATTATTTGATCCAGCAAAAATCAATAAAGCAGGCGGTGTTTTTGACACATCGAAATTAAATTGGATGAACAATCACTATCTTCGCGCACTTTCGGAAGATGATTATTTTAAAAAAGTTCTACCCTCCTTCGAGGGAATTGACGATGATCTCGCATTTTTAAAACGATCCGCCCTTCTTGTCCGTGACCGCTTAGAAACAACCGTTGAAATTAAAGAAGTAACCGCATTTCTTTTCCGTGCCGGTTTTGATTTCCAAGAAATACCGCTCGCATGGAAGGACCAAGACGCAGACAGTGTCAAAGAACGTTTAGAAGCTGTGCGCGAAGTTCTCACAAACATGGAGGAAAGCAATGTCCTCAATATCCAAATTGTAGAAAACGAATTAAAAAACCTCATTGAAAAAAATGGATGGGGAAACGGGGACACACTTTGGCCACTCCGCGTCGCTCTGTCAGGCATGAAAAAATCACCAGGACCATTTGAACTCGTTGCAACCTACGGAAAAGAACGCGCACTCCAAAGAATAGATTCAGCGATTAAAAGTTTGTAAGGAGAAGCGTGGAGCGTGGAGTCCGTAAGTCCAACATTCCAAACCCTCCTTTAAAAAACGGACACCCCGTGTCCCAGTTTCATAAAACCTTAAAAATTCCCATCTAAGAAAATCGGATGTCCGACATCCGATCAAACGTAAAGTCCTTTTTATTACGTCATCCCGAAAGCATTCGGGATCGCTTTTCATCCGTCATTCCGACCGAGGAGGTTTTGCGACGAGTGGAGGAATCCCTTTTATAAACAACCTTCTTTGACAAGGGATCTCTCGACTACGCTCGAGATGACGGAAATGAAAAAAGGGATCCCGAATGCTTTCGGGATGACAGAAAGAATCCCTCCCTAAAAAAACGGACACTCGTGTCCCAGTTTCATCAAACCTTCAAAACTCCTAACCTATTAATCTAATGGACGGGGGTTTGGGGGTCGCCTGCCTGTTTGAGTGATCAAGCGATAGCGTTGAACGAGTTCAGCCGACCCCCAACATCTTTTTTG
>JANLIO010000059.1 GCA_024654265.1 bacterium
GCGCTTTATCTAAATAGGAATTACTCTTTGATCCTGGATCCCCGTTTTCACGGGGATGACAGAATAATCTAGCTTCATCGGATGTCTGACATCCGATTTCCTTAGAAGGGAATTTAGAATATTCTATGAATCCAAATATCGAATGAAATCGTAGGGGTGTCCCTTGTGGGTGCCCTTCAAATGAATAAACCCTCCCGATAGCTTTCGGGGGGGGGGAGCGTGGAGATCTTCTTCGATACCTCTCTGTATCTCCCCTTCCAAGGGGAGAATGAGGAGTGAGATGAGGAGTTTCTTTGATCCTGGGTCCCCGGGTCAAGCCCGAGGATGACAAGAAAGAGGCTGAACACTCAGTACTTCGTACTTTATACTTAGAGCCGACTCAAGACCCAAGACCCAGAACCCAGAACCCAGAACTATTCCCAACAACCAGCATCTCGCGCGGAGAACTGATATACTACATGTATGCAAATTCCGATTTCTATTTTTTTGGTTATTTGGATCGTATTTATTCTCGTCTTTTTTGTGGCTGCTTTTGTTTCTATTCACCAAATGAATAAGTTTGCCATTCGTGGGAAAGGAGCAACGTTGCCAACAACGATTTTTATTGGTGTGTGTTCGGTTGTACTTGTTTTTACGCTTATCTTTTTATTGACTGCGGATTGGAATCAGTCACTTCAGTTTGGTGATTTTGTTTCGTCGTCTCCGTATATTTCATATTAAATACTTTCAATATGATTGATCTCCAACATCTTCCCGGCGGTTCTCCTGATGAAAAAATTCTTTTGGTTCTTCGTCGTCATTGGTTTGTTTTGATCCCGCTCTGCCTTTCAGTTGCGACGGTTCTTCTGTTGCCTCCGTTCGCATTTTTTGGGATTCGTTATGCGAGCCCAACTTTTTTTCTGAATCCTGTTTTAACACCTCTTTTTGTGTTGGGGCTTTCGATCTTCGTTCTTTTCGCGATTCTCTTTTTATATCAACAGTACTTGGATTACTACCTTGATACGTGGGTTGTTACAGATCAACGCATATTAAATATTGAACAACATGGATTATTTGCGCGCACCGTATCCGAGCTCAGGCTTTTTCGAATTCAAGATGTCACAGCAGAGATCCACGGATTTTTACACACCATGTTTAATTACGGTGATGTGCATATTCAAACAGCGGGTGAAACACAACGATTCGAATTTGAAGAAATTGAAGATCCAAACACAGTCGCGAAAATGGTTCTTGACCTTGCAGAGAGTCAGCGAAAGAAACAGCTTACTGAACTTTCCGAATCAACCGGACGTGGGTGATTAGAGAATGAAGTTCGAAGATGGAAGCGAAAGGCCTAGATGTTTGTAGGCTTGTTCGGTTGCGAGGCGTCCGCGTGGTGTACGCTCTAAAAATCCTTCTTGGAGCAAAAACGGCTCAATAACTTCTTCGAGCGTCGTTACATCTTCGGCGGTTGCTGCTGCAAGTGTTGTGAGTCCAACGGGTCCGCCTTTAAATTTTTCGATAATGGTACGAAGCGCTCGGCGGTCTGATTCATCAAGTCCGCGTGGATCAATTTCAAGTTGATTTAATGCATTGTGAACAATCTCTGGAGAGAGAATGCCATCAGCACGAACCTGCGCGTAATCGCGAACACGGCGAAGAAGACGGTTTGCAATACGCGGTGTGCGTCGTGATCGTTTTGCTAAAATCGAAGCAGGTTCTTCATCAAGAGGAATACGAAGCAGGGACGCACTTCGTCGCACGATCTCGTTCATTTCATTTTCTCCGTAGAAATTGAGGTGATGAATAACGCCGAATCGATCTCGGAATGGAGCCGAGAGCATGGACATTCGAGTTGTGGCGCCAATCAAGGTGAACCGATTGAGATCCATCCGAAGTGTTCGCGCCGTCGGACCCTTGCCGATCACAATATCGAGCGCAAAATCTTCCATAGCTGGATAGAGCACTTCTTCAATAGACTTATTCATTCGGTGAATTTCATCAATAAAGAGAACGTCACCTTTTTCTAAGTTTGTAAGAATTGCCGCAAGATCACCGACGCGTTCAAGCGCAGGCCCACTCGTCACTCGGACCGTCGCGCCCATTTCATTTGCAATGACATGCGCGAGTGTGGTTTTCCCAAGTCCCGGTGGCCCGTACAGAAGAACGTGCTCACATGGTTCTTCACGACCTTTTGCAGCTTCGAGAAAGATGGAAAGATTTTCTTTGATCTTTGGTTGACCGATAAATTCGGCAAGTGAACTCGGACGGAGTGACACATCAAAACCACGGTCATCAGATTGAAGGTCAGGGGAGATAATGCGTTCTTCCATAGTTTGTCTACATTAGCGAATGCGCGTCTGCTTGATAAGGGGGGTGCGTGGGAGGGGGAAGA
This sequence comes from bacterium, assembly GCA_024654265.1. Lineage (GTDB taxonomy): Bacteria > Patescibacteriota > Patescibacteriia > 2-12-FULL-60-25 > 2-12-FULL-60-25 > JANLIO01. Next base: position 2,375 of record JANLIO010000059.1, read on the forward strand.
AAAGATAATGACAAAATTTAACGAATCCGTTAGGATCTCTAAAGAAAACATAAAATGAAAATCTATGAAGAAACTTCCTATTATCGTTGGTATTCTCCTCGTCCTTATAGCAGGAACGTATTTTTTTGTGACACGCTCAACAAAAGGTCCAAGCGATGAAACCGTTGGAATGAGAGTACCGGGCTCATCTGATGTTGAAGATACGGTTGTTCAAGAAGATGGTTCTTCATTGGAGGCTCAGAATGTGGAAGGTCAAAATTCATATTCGATTACGTCAGGTTCAGCTGAGTTTCGAATCGATGAGATGTTGCGTGGCGAACCAAAACAGGTAATCGGCAAAACAGAGAATGTTTCTGGAACGATTTTTATCAATCGGGAAGATTTGGCATCATCCGCATTTGGAACAATACGCATCAATGCACGAACACTTGAAACAGATGATGAGAGTCGAAACAACATGATCCGGAGATTTATTTTAAAGACGGAAGATGATGCAAATGAATTCATTGCATATCATCCGACAAAAGTTTTAAATCTTTCCGGTTCTCTCGTGTCAGGGGAAAAGAAAATATTCTCCATATTAGGAGACATGACAATTGCGAATGTCACCAAGCCGGTTGCATTCGATGTTGAAGCGACCTTTACGGACGTGGGAACCGTGGAAGTCCGCGCGGCTGGCAAAGTGCGGTATTCGGATTTTGAAATTACGATCCCTTCAGTTCCGTTTGTTGCCGATGTGACGGAAGATGTTTTCTTGGTGGTTTCATTCACAGCGGGAGGCAAATAGGCTTGCAAAGGAGAATAAATAATGCTATTTTCGGCACCTGCCCAGGTGGTGGAATGGTATACACGAAGGACTTAAAATCCTTTGGGAGTAATCCCATGCGGGTTCGACTCCCGCCCCGGGCACCAACAAAAAACTCCGTTCTGCGGAGTTTTTTGTTATTCAATGTGACGCGACAATTATTGACATTCGTTCTATTTTATGATATAAACCTTGCGTCTTATGCGTGCTGTCTCTTTACATGGTGTGAAGAAGCTGGGCGCAGAGCAACGTGTGATTGGAGGAAAAAAGTGGATATCAGTAAGTTTAGAAAGTTCGCGTACTGCGGTTCTGCTCTGACGCCGGAGATTCCGATCGTCAGTGACGTTCTTTCCGTTGTCTGGCAGGATTCGTCGCTGGATCACTTCTACAGCGATGCGATCAGCAATTTCACGACGTATGCCGACAATGTCGTGCTCGTCGCAGGAGCTGTGAACGAGGACGTCTTGAGGATGCCTCGAACTCCAGATGGGGAAGCTCAGGCGCGTAAGCTCGTGGCCGAGGCGATCATCGAGCTCTGCCCCGAGGAAGCGAAGTGTCTCTTCAACCCGGCATATGCAGAAGCACTGCGTGAAGCTGGGAAGGGAGTACGGATCTCCGGAGGCGATGCCGTTCAGCTCAAGGCATTTTGCACGTGTGTGAAATGTCGGGCGGAAACGCAGAACGCTTCTTCCAGCGTTCGTTCCTTCGCTCTCAATCCCTTCGAACTCGCCTAGAGTCGACGTGCATCGGCAGGAACCCAATCTCGGGTTTCTGCCGGTTTTTTTATTTCTTTTTTAAATCCTTCACGAATTTCGTGTTGAAAATATGTGTCTTCTTCGCCCAACATCTTCGCGCGATCGCTTCACAAGTGCAATAAATCGAAAATAAGATGGATCGTGCACATTTGCACCAATGATAAGTTTTACTCTGGTCCTTCGCGCTTTCAATGTTTACTTTGATGTAATGCTTTTCGCGACAGCCTCGTGCAGTCCTTCTGTAAACATATTCGGAATAATGTTTTCTGCTGTCGGAGTTTGGATCATGTTCGCAATTGCTGTCGCGGCGCGAATTTTAATTTCTGGGGTGACATGAATGATGTTGTTATCCAACATGCCTCGGAAGAGCCCGGGGTAGCATAGTGCGTTATTCACTTGGTTTGGGAAATCGCTTCGTCCTGTTGCAACAACGCGTGCGCCTGCGGACTTTGCATCATCGGGCATAATTTCGGGCGTTGGGTTTGCGAGGGCAAAGACAATGGCATCTGAATTCATTGATGAGATCATTTCTGTATGAATTAACCCTGGGCCTGATGTCCCAATAATAACGTCAGCTCCTCGCACAGCATCGGCAAGTGTTCCCTCAATATTATTTTTGTTTGTTATTTCGGCAAGTTTCTTTTTTGGAGCATTAAGATTGTCTCGGGATTTTGCGATGATTCCGATACGATCACAGACAAGGACATTTTTCGCGCCGGCGTGGATCAGAATATTTGCAATCGCTGTTCCCGCCGCTCCTGCGCCAACCATGGCAATTTTGATTTCGTTTAAATTCTTTCCAACAACTTTTAATGCGTTCATGAGGCCCGCCATCACAACAATTGCTGTTCCATGTTGATCATCGTGGAACACGGGCATATTCAGCGCATCAGCAAGACGTTCTTCGATTTCAAAACAGCGTGGCGCAGAAATATCTTCCAACTGGATTGCACCAAATGTTGGAGAGATGGCGAGCACGGTTTTGATAATTTCCTCCGTATCTTGCGTGTTGAGAACAATTGGGATCGCATCGATTCCGGCAAATTGTTTGAAGATCACGCTTTTTCCTTCCATGACAGGAAGCGCCGCGAGTGGACCGATATTACCGAGTCCAAGGACAGCCGATCCATCCGAAACGATCGCGACAACATTCTTTTTCCATGTAAGATCATTTACGCGTTCAGGATTTTCCGCAATCTCGTGTGAAACCGCTCCAACACCCGGCGTGTACACGAGCGCTAAATCTTCCATGCTCTGAACAGGGATTTTTGCCGTGATCTCGATTTTTCCTTTTAATTTTTCATGCAATGCGATTGCTTTTTCAGATGTCGTATTCATATGATTCGTTTCAGTCTACGAGCCAAACAGGAAAAAGGGAAGACGTTGATCTTGCACGGGAAGCTGGGTCATGATAGTCTTTTTGCGCTTATGGAGGATAGAAGGTGGGGTTGCCTGCCGAAGTGCTCATATTGCAAAAGCAGGTTTGCCTGCCGAAGTGATAACGTATGCGGGTATCGTATAGTGGCTATTACATTACCTTGCCAAGGTAGAGATAGGGGTTCGATTCCCCTTACCCGCTCCATCACGTGAAACGTGATTATTAAAAAAACGAAGTTGATCTTCGTTTTTTTGTTGAGAGCAAAACCACCCGAATTTTTGGGTGGTTTTGTATTTAACCGCAGAGGATACAATCTTCTTGTTCCAGTGCGTTGCGAATTGCCGGATCGCGGAGAAGGTTGCGAAGCTCCATGAGATCATCAAGAGAGAGAGGATTGGGATGGCTCCATTTTCCCGACTTCGTTTCTTGAAATCCGAGAACTTGTAAGATGAGTGCAACATCATCAGGTGTGTGATCTTCTCTCCAAAGGAGAGTCACGCCGAGCATGTACTGATCTTTCGTCATTCCTGTAATGGAGTTGAGTTGATTGTTGTGTTCGCAATCAAGGGCGGTGAAGACTTGCCCTAAATGGGGCAAAGCGGAATACAAAGGGGAAACCGGATAAACGAGTTGTCCCGACTCTGTTTCCACAGGCTCCGCTTCACACACACTCCCGTTTGATGCGGGCGGGCGTTTTTCAAAGACGGACATAGTGGTTATTTTTTCACTGTGATTAACGGCCATAGCTGCAAGAATGATCACGATAAGTGTAACGATTTTTCTCATACACGTTCAGGTTCTTTTTCTTCAAGAATATTGATAAGATTTTTACGCTTTCTGTGAGCTTTCGCGCGTTTAAAGCCTTCATTCCCTGCAACGGCTAGTCCTGCGGCGCCAAATGGTGCCCATCCCGGAATAATTGGTTTTACGGGGGCTTGTGCGACAGGCTCGGCGTGAGTCAGGAGCGCGACTTCATCAGCGCTTCGTGGGATAACGTGCACATCGTCAGTCCCAAGATCGAGGAGTCCTGTGACTTGAATCGTATCACCTTTTGAGAGTCGTGTGGCGCGAAAGCCGATCATATCCTTAATTGTGACAGCGACTTCTGTTCCATCAACATCAAGAAGAATTTTGTTTGTTTTTACATTGCCGACTGTGCCTTCGATTGTTACAAGGCTCCAAGCGTCTTCATGTGATGGGGCGAGCATGTTTACTTCGCGAGACATGGGAATAAGATTTTCTTCAGGTTGCCACGTGTCTTCTTTTGCAAGTTTAAGATAGGGAATGTCATTGCTCGCATACGTGAGTTTTCCTGTCACGGCAACGCTGGCGCCAAGCTCTGGGAGTTTCATTGAGGTCGGAACACTGACGCGAATACCGCGTCCGGTTGGAGAGAGAAGGATAAACGCGTGACCGCTTACAATGCCTGGCATAGAACCAACCGTTCCGTGAAGTCGAACGTGGATTCCTGCGAATTCTTCATCATGTGTCATATCGATTGAAAGTTCTTGAATGAAATCTGTGTTCTTTGATGAAGCGGGTGCGGTCTTTGTTTTTGCTGGTGTTTTTGGCGTCGCTTTTATTTTGGCGGGCGTTGTGAGTACAGCAAGTGATCGCACAGGATCCAATAGTTTTTGTGCTTCGTTGTTGTTCGTGTTGGATGTATTTACGGATTTGGATTCAGTATCTTCGTATGGTGCGAGATCTGAATTTGTCACCTCGGCGTCTTGAGAAGGATTATTTTCGGATTGCTCCGAAGAAAGGTTTTGCCCTTCATTATTTTGATCCTCGCTGAAGACGACTGAGGTAGGAAAAATATTTGGCGCTCCCTGTGTTGGCGTTTCGTTCATCATCCAACTTCCGGTTCCATTTGGATTTCGCGCCCAACTCCATCCTTTCGTTGAGCCGTCATACGTGAAGATTTCCAGATCACTTCCGTTTGGATCATTGACGGTCAACGTATCTCCGCCGTTATTCAGCCGAGCAGAAGAGAGTTCGGCGACGACTGTTGGATGTGCGTTATCCAGCACGACATCACCAAACGTGTAGATTTTTGATGAAGCATCGTGGATTGTGACGCCAACGAGTGAAATCTCAACGTTTGGATCCAACGTCATGACTTCAATCCATTCTTTCCCATCCATAGGATTTGGCATAACTTCATTTAATCGAACGAGATCATATCTTGGTGGCAGAGTACTTGCGCCACTATCCTCCGGCTCGGACTCTGATTCAAGGGTTACAACGGTTTCTTGAGCCTCTGTAGAGCTAACAGCAGAAGCGTCAGAGACAGTGAAAGCAGGGGTGGATGTCGCGGATTCTGTCGGGTTTTCTGTTATCTCCGGTTTGAATTCGGGGGCGATATCCGATGAAGTCACATTTATGTTCGTCGTTGTTGTTGAAACAACTTCAGCGACAGCACTGTTCGTTGTTGTTGAGCTTTCGGTCATCTCGGATACAGATTCAGGATTTGGATTAGGTTCTACTGTTTCCGTATTTGCCAAATTTTCTTCTGTCGCGTCGGTTGGAACATCTGTTGGCTCCGTTTCTAACCCGGAATTCACATCAGTAGGTTCGGGCGAAACGGTTTCAGCTGTAGACGATGCAGATGGATCCTCTGCGGGCATTTCCATCTTCGGGAAGCTCATGTAGATGCAAAGATCGCAGACACCCGGCGTGCCAAGATCATCACTATTTGATTTTAGATTTTCAGAAAGTGATGCTGTCATCCATCCATCCAACGTGCGTACCATGGATGCAATCGGTGTTACATTTGATCCAGCTTCAGGAGTCTTTCCATTCCCAACATGATCTACTTCAACGTTGTTGTTATCCGTGAGTGTAAGATTGAGTGCTGAGTTTGAAAGTGATAGATCGCTTGTCACCATGTCCGGCACGACTCGCAATAATGTGTTTGCATAGTCAGACGCATAATTTGAGACAAGGTATCTGTTTCGCGCTGGAATAACGGCGTTATCCGGAAAAACGAGTGGTTCTTTGGATGCGCCGGAAAGCGTGTACCCAGCAAGAGACACGGGCGTGTCACCCAGATTCCAGAGCTCGATCCATTCGTCTGCTTTGGAAAGTGACGATCCGGCCCATGCAACTTCACCGATCAAAAGTGTCGGTGCCGCATGTAAGGGTGTTGGCAGAAGAAGTGCAGGAAGGGCAAGAGCAGAAACAAGAAAAGAGATGAGGTGTATGTGTTTGAACATATGGGTTTGAATTATGATTTTTGTTTTGAGGCCTCCCTACACCGCGTTCCATATTTTTGATGATGTTGTCAAGTTCCAGCATGTGGATATCTTCACTTGACGAGTATTCGCATGTGTTCTATTTTTGTTCCATATGCCAAACCTCACACCAAAACAAAAAGACGTTCTTGATTTTATTGTTACGTTTATTCAAGAGCAGGGGTATCCGCCGTCATTTCGTGAAATTGCAGAAGGGCTAAATCTTGCTTCTCCCTCGACAGTTCACGTTCACATTCGGTCTCTTCGCGAGGGTGGGTTTTTACGCGGAACCGGTTCAGCGCGAAATCTAGAACCAACAGACAAGGCCGTACGTTGGGGGAAGAGTGTGCTTCTTCCTTTGAAGGGGCTCATCACAGCCGGAGAGCCAATTGAGGCGGTGGAAGAGTACGAGACGTTTGCGGTGCCTGTTGCGCTTGCGCCTGATTCTGCGAATTCATATGTACTTCGTGTGAAAGGAAGCTCCATGATTGAGGACGGGATTTTTGATGGTGATTATGTTGTTGTCGAACGAAATCCATCCCCGCGAAACGGTGATGTTGTCGTTGCGCTTTTGGATAATGAGTACGCCACGCTCAAACGTTTTTATCGCGAACGTGATCGTATCCGTCTTCAACCGGCAAACTCCACCATGAAACCAATCTATTGCCATGATCCGCTCATTCAAGGGATTGTTAGGGCGGTTATTCGAAGTTTTAGATAAAGGTGAATGGATATGTACGAAAAAATTTCTGAACCTATTGAAGTGATGGTGGCATTCCGTGGCAGTCGTCCGGAGCCGATTGTTTTTAAATGGAATCGGAAAATTTATCGCGTTTCAAAAGTAAATTTGATGCACACTGAGCGACGTGGTCGAGAGAAGTTTTATATTTTTTCCGTATCAGACGAAACAAATGCCTATCGATTATCCTTTTCAGGAGAGTCTTTGAAGTGGAATCTTGAAGAGATGGCGATGTTGTGATATTTTGAAGTTAATCTTAAGATTATCTTTATGAGTATCATTGGCCTCAAGGAATTGCGTGAAAATTTAGCGGAGTATGAAAAACAGATCCAAAAAGGACGGTCGTTTATTGTCATGAAACGATCAAAGCCTATTTTTAAAATTGGGCCAGTGGATGAGGGCGGATGGGAAACGGTGATCGATTTTACTGAGCACAAAAAAGGCGGTATTTCCGCAAAGGAATTGCTTGCGCGATTACAAAAAAGTTGACATGACGGATCAGATCCAAAAGTTTCTTCGAAAACTTTCCGACAAGGAACGACGTGTGATCACTCGGCTGATCGAAATGATCGTTTTGGGTAAATTGACCGGTTTGGATGTAAAAAAGTTACAGGGAAGTCAGGATGTCTTTCGTATCCGAAAAGGTGATATTCGAATCATATACCGTAGATCAGACAACGAGGTTTTTATTATCGCCATCGAACGTAGGACGAAAAATACCTATAGATAAAAGTGCGTGCGCACATACGAGAGTGAGGATACTCGGTGTCCTTATTTGGAGCGATGCGTGTCAGTCAGACGGGTTTTTTATATTGACCGGTTTGTGTAAGTGTTCTATTTTTGTTCTATGTTCCTCCCGCTTTCGGAAAAACTCATTGCTCATGTGGATATGAACTCCTATTTCGCGTCTGTGGAGCAACAGGCGAATCCAACGTTGCGTGGAAAGCCGATTGGGGTGTGCGCGTATTTGCATGAACATGGATGTGTGATCGCGGCGTCAGTTGAGGCGAAACGTTTTGGCGTGAAGGTTGGGATGACAGTGCGTGAATCGCGCGCTGTTTGTCCGCATATGGTGTTTGTGGAAAATGATCCGGGGAAATATCGAGCCGTGACAAAAAGCGTGTTTGGCATTTTGGGTGAATTAACAGATCGGATGGAGCCGTATTCGATTGATGAAGCGTTTCTAGATCTCACGGGTTGGTTTAAAGATCCGGCAGAGGCAGGATGGGCGCTCGCACGTGCTCGGCAAAGGATCACGGATGAAGTTGGTGAATGGTTGCGCTGTTCCATTGGCATTGCGCCCACGCGTTTCTTGGCAAAGACAGCGTCAAAAATGGAAAAGCCGAGCGGGCTCACGGTGATTGATCATGAAAATCTTGATGAGATGCTGGGGCGTTTACGTCTTCGTGATTTACATGGCATTGGTCCACGCATGGAGCGACGATTTAAGAAGATCGGAATTTATTCGCCACTCGCGCTTAAACAATATCCACTTCAAAATCTTATGCGCCCGTTTGGGAAATATGGATTTATGATGTGGGCAAAGTTACACGGATGGGAACCGGATCATATTCAAACGGCTGACGAAAACGTACGAAAATCAATTGGTCATTCATATTGTTTACCGGATCGGATAAATGATGGTGAAGGCGGGGTTCTTTCTGTTCTCGTAAAACTTACAGAGCGTGCATCGCGAAGAATGCGAACGTATCGATTCCTCGCGTCCGTTGTTACTGTCGCAGTCTCTTTTCGTGAAAACGACGACCGTCATCCTATTTCATTTCAGGTTGGAACGATATCGGATTGGCGCAGGCTCGATGAACCGGCGCAAGATTCATTTGTGCTTATTGATGTGGCGACGCGCCTGTTGCATACGATGTGGAATGGGGAGCGAGTTCGCTTTCTCGCGGTAACACTTTCCGAGTTTTCCATTCCAACTGGGCAATTATCGTTGCCAGCTTCATCATCTGATGCCTGCCGAACGCGTACGCATACGCGTCAAAAAGATGTTTCATTCGCCATCGATGCTATCCGCGATCGGTATGGAGATAACTCAATTATGTTCGGATCTATGTTTGGATCAGAGGAGCACGCCCCTGAGCGCATTGGCTTTCGGAAAACGGATATGTTGTCGCGTCTTCCAAGACGTGCGGTTTTCTGATAATTTGGGACAATATGAACGAACGATATTCACCTCATGAGATTGAGTCGAAGTGGCAGGCGACGTGGGAAGAGGACGGAATCTATCATGCAAAGGATGGTGATCCACGTCATCGTGATGAAAAATTTTACGGATTGATCGAATTTCCGTATCCATCAGGTGAGGGTTTACACGTTGGTCATCCGCGGTCGTATACAGCGCTTGATATCATGATGCGGAAAAAGCGGATGGAAGGGAAGAACGTTTTGTATCCGATTGGGTGGGATGCATTTGGGTTGCCCACGGAAAATTTTGCGATTAAACATAAAATAAAACCACAGGATGCAACAGCGAAAAATGTTGCGAACTTTACGCGTCAGTTGAAGTCTCTCGGATTTGGTTTTGATTGGTCGCGCGAAATCAACACAACGGATCCGGCATACTATAAATGGACGCAATGGATGTTTTTAAAATTCTACGACGCGTTTTACGATGAAGAACAAGATCGAGCACGCCCCATCTCTGAGTTTGTCGGGGAGGATCCTGATGCACATCGTTTGGCGTTTAAAGCGAAAACAGAGATTAATTGGTGCCCCTCGTGCAAGATCGGATTGGCGAATGAAGAGGCGCAAGGCGGTGTGTGCGAGCGGTGTGGAGGGCCAGTAGAAAAACGGGAAAAGGAACAGTGGATGTTGCGTATCACAAAGTATGCCGATCGTTTGCTGAATGATCTGGAGTCTGTAGATTATCTTGAACGAATTAAATCTCAGCAGACAAACTGGATCGGAAAAAGTGAAGGGGCGTATGTGGATTTTGAAATTCGTCCTCCGTTCTCTGCTCGAAGTTCCGCATCATCCGATAACGATTCAGTGTTTGGTACGATCCGCGTTTTTACCACTCGCCCTGATACGATCGACGGTGCAACATTTTTAGTGATGGCACCGGAGCATGGCATGGTCGCAACGTGGTTGAGCGAGGGAAGGATTACAAACGCAAAACAGGTTCAAGACTATCAAGCAAAAGCAATTACAAAATCAGATTTGGACAGACAGCGTGAAGATAAGGGTAAAACAGGAGTTGAATTAAAGGGAGTTCAAGCGATAAATCCAGCGACACAAGAAGAAATCCCTGTTTGGATTGCGGATTATGTTCTTGCCGGATATGGAACGGGTGCCATTATGGCGGTTCCTGCATATGACGAGCGTGATCGTGATTTTGCTGATCAATTTAAACTTCCAATCGTTGAAACACCGCTTCGCGACATGGCGGAAACACTTTCATGGGTTGAAAACCGTGGTATTGGCGAGCGCGCAACAACGTATCGTCTCCGTGATTGGGTATTTTCTCGTCAACGGTATTGGGGTGAACCAATCCCGCTCGTCTACTGTGATGCGTGTGGAACAGTTCCTCTTTCAATTTCAGATCTTCCGCTTCTTCTTCCAGACGTTGAAGTGTATGAACCAACCGACACGGGGGAGTCACCGCTCGCGGGAATGACTGAGTGGGTACATACGACATGTCCAACATGCAAAGGTCCGGCAAAACGTGAAACGGATACGATGCCAAACTGGGCCGGATCGTCGTGGTATTTTTTGCGATATTGCGATCCGAAAAATAATGACGCCTTTGCTGACGCCGAGAAACTCAAATATTGGATGCCTGTTGATCTCTACAACGGTGGAATGGAGCACACAACGCTTCACCTTTTGTATTCTCGTTTTTGGTACAAGGTGCTTTTTGATCTTGAATATATTCCGAAATCATGTGGATCAGAACCGTACTCAATGCGAAGATCACATGCGCTCATTCTTGGTGAAGGTGGTATAAAAATGTCGAAATCAAAAGGAAATGTTGTAAATCCGGATGATATTGTCAATGAGTACGGCGCCGACATCTTCCGGATTTATGAAATGTTTATCGGCCCATTTGATCAAGACGCGCCGTGGAACACGCGAGGCATTCAGGGTGTAAAACGATTTTTGGAAAAAGTGTGGCGCGTGTACACAGAGGATGAGACGCCTCAGTCAGAATCTGAAGAATGCGTCTCTCTCATTCACAAGACGGCTCAAAAAGTCGGTGATGATATTGAGTCCATGGATTTCAATACCGCTGTCTCAACGCTCATGGTGATGACAAATGAAATGGCAAAGCAAGGAGCATCGTTAACGACGCGTGAAATGTTCTGCAAACTTCTCGCTCCGTTTGCCCCTCATCTTTCTGAAGAACTGTGGTCACGAATGGGGTACACTGATTCGGTTCACGTATCAGCATGGCCAAAGGCTGATTCAAGCAAGATTCATCGTGATACGTTCGAGCTCGTCATCCAAGTGGATGGAAAAGTCCGTGACAAAATAATGGTTTCTTCTGATATTTCAGAGGAACTCGCAAAAGAAAAGGCACTTGCATCCGAAAATGTACAAAAATTTGTAAAAAACAGACAACCTTCACGTATTGTGTACGTCCCAGGGAGACTCGTGAGTATTGCTATTTAATATCCTGAGAGGCTTAAGCTTTAGGTTAAATCTCTCTTGTTTTGTATTTTGTTTCGTTTTGAACTTTCTTGACAAGGTCTTTTGAAATATGGCAGCGGTGAAGGATGGGTCGTTATTTTGGCTGGGGGATGTTTGCCGTCCTGTTTGGAGTCGCTCTTCGTAGTACAGAGTCTTCTTTTTATATTCCGCCGTGGTTTTGGATGGTTTCCTTTTTTTGTTTTGTGACGGTATTTCTTTGCATATCAGCCCTTCAGTTTCGTATTGTTGTTTGTCTTGTTTTCGCATTTGTATTTGGAATGTGGCGTGTGGATGTTGCACCTCGTCCGCACCTTCGTAGAATCGACGGGCGTGCATTTTTGGTTCGTACGCAAGTGGTTGATGTATGGACAGCACGAAGAAATGCAGTGACAGCGCGCATTGCCCCACATTTTTCTCCGGATGAAACAGCACTGGTTGCCGGAATTTTGTATGGTGATGCCGATTTTTCAAAAACAGCGAAAGATCGGTTTGTCTCATCCGGATTGATGCATGTGGTCGCCGTTTCCGGATCAAATGTAACGATTCTTATCCGAGCGATCTCGCTCATACTTCTCTTTTTTGGATTACATCGTCGTCACGCATTTTTTCTTTCCTCAGGATCTCTTATTTTATTTACTCTTTTTGTTGGAATCCAACCGTCCGTTCTTCGTGCCGGGTTGATGGCGTGGGCTGTTCTTATCGCGCGTGAGATTGGACATCCGACCTCGGCATTTCGACTTCTTTTGACATCGGCATTTATTTTGATCATGTGGAATCCGTGGCAACTTTTGTTTGATGTGAGTTTTGCTCTTTCCTTTCTTGCGATGTGGGGAGTTCTCGCGTGGACGCCTATTTTCACAAAGTGGTTTTGGTTTTTGCCCACGCGTTTCAGTTTGCGCGAAATTGCATCAATGACCGCATCGGCAACATTGATGACGGCACCGTATCTTGCCTGGGCGTTTGGAAGACTTTCCCTTGCTGGGCTTATCACAAATTTATTCGCACTTCCTTTGGTTCTTTTTATTATGGCGGGTGGTGCCATTGTCGCTGTTCTTGGCACAATGCCTTTCGCATCTGTTGTCGCCGTTCCGCTCCAAGGCTTTGTTCGAGCGATGTATTTTATCTCGCGTCTTGCGGAGGCGGTTCCATGGCTTGATCTTGGTGTGCAGAGCATGACATCAGTTTTTTGTGTTTCGGCATATCTCCTTTTGATATTTCTGTGGATAAGTGTGCGTGGAGACATGGATGAGGGGTGTGGAAAAGTCGGAATATTTTTTGGACGTGTCAGTATCGACTGACGCGTGTTCTTTTTGCTGTAACGGTTGAATCTGACAAGGTGTTTATACGTGCTGACACTTTTTTTTGACCCGCTTTTCAAACACCCACACACTGATAGTGCAGATCGATCTCGTACCTCACACGAACAGAGAGCGCGACGGAATGAAAGGAAGCGGATATATCCGGGCCAGATCGGGGAAAGAAGCGGCCCCGAAGGAAACCCCGAGTCGGTTTTGACTGATTCGGAGATGGATAGACCACACGTTTGTTTTCTTGCATTCCAGCGTCGCCTCTCTGTCACGTTGTGTCCCACGCAATCTCCGTGATGCATAGCGGAAATCGCGGGGCGACACATGAGGTGTTGTCTCGTTCATTCACATTTCGGGATATCAAGGAGGAACTCATGTTCCACGCACGTCGGTTTACATACAGTTTCGGTTTGACTGGAATACTCATCATCTTCGAATTTCTTATCTTCGCTCTTGTCTTTGGTGGCTGTGGCTACTATGACGAGCATGAGATGCAGAAGATCGGAAAAGAAGCATCTTCGATGCAGGCATTGCCTTGCATGGTGACAACGGTGTACGCACCCGTGAATTCTGAAGATCTCCAAAACGTGTACCAAGGACGTTCGTTTTATGCGGACGTAAATCACCTTGGTCACGATGTTTCCCTTCCGGAAGGATCGTCTATCTCACCTGTTGGTTGTGGCAAACTGCAGGTCTATCGTCCGTCGTCAGGGTACGGTCAACTCGTTGTTGTCATCGAGCACGAGTTTCCGTTCCCAGTACAGCTCACGAACGGTGAGGGTAAGCAGGTGAAGATCACGCGGTTTCTTTCCATCTACGGTCATCTTCGAAAGAGTGAGGATCGAATGGGTGGGAATGCCTCGTCGTTTTCACCGGGAGATCGTATCGATCCTGTTGATACGATCGGCTACATTGATCAGGACGCGACAAACGGTGACGGCGCCGAGCATGTTCATATCGGGATTCGACTCCAAAGCGCATCGGACGCGGTAAAGACGGATCCATCCGCGTGGTTTCGCGGATACGATAAAGTGCCAAGCCAGCGAAAATGGTATGCAGATCCGCTGACGTTTCTAAATGAAGCGCATACAGCGCTTGGAGGACCTTCGTGTTATGGCACGGGTGGTTCTGGAGGATCTTCTTCAGAGTCCGGTTCGTCATCGAGCTCGTCTTCAGGATCGGGAACAATGTCATCGAGCTCATCATCGAGCGGATCTTCCGGCGGATCATCGACCGGAGTTCCTGTGGGCATGATCCAATTCGTGTACACCGGACCCGCAATGTCTGGATCACATGAACTGCATGGGATGTGGGATCCTCCGGGACCAAGCTCGGTGTCATGGGGATCCGAAGCAACGGTTCAATGTCCGGATGTCGTTCCTGGAGATGGCGGGCTGGAATGTCTGTTGGCAATGTCGAGCGGAACACAGTATTTCACGTTTACGGTTCGACTCCCCGATGGAAGTTGGTGGGGTGACATGTCGAATGATCCAAAAGGCGGAAAAGGAAAACCGATTGGAAACGTGACTCTCACTGGACCGAATGGAGAAATTTCCTACCAAATGGTAAATAATGGAAGTGGACCGGAATACTACAACGGGTTTGTCTCCGTTATCCCGTAATTTTCGTAGCCTAGAGAAGAAAGAACTTCTCTTTTCTAGGCTACATCTTTTCATCTTGTCATCAGCTTGACCGTATGAGAGGATACTAGAACGAAAATAGAACAAAGATTGTTTGTGAGAACCATGTGTTCCATATTCCATATTCCATATTCCAAATTCATTATTCATTTTAAAATAAAGATATGGCAAAGAAAGCAACGAATGAAAGGACCGAGCGTCAGGCTGCGGCGGAAGCAGCGATTGAACAAATCAAAGAAAAATTCGGAGAAGGTTCAATTATGCGTTTAGGTGAAGCAAAGAGAATGGAAATCGATGCGATACCGACCGGTTGTTTGTCGCTTGATATGGCGCTTGGTGTGATGGGAGTGCCACGTGGGCGTGTTGTTGAAATCTATGGTCCGGAAGCTTCTGGAAAAACAACGCTTGCCCAACATATTATCGCCGAACTTCAGAAGTCAGGAGGGATTGCTGCGTTTGTTGATGCGGAACACGCACTTGATCCTGAATACGCGCGCAAGATTGGCGTGAATGTTGATGAACTTTTGATTTCACAGCCGGATAGCGGGGAGCAGGCGCTTGATATTGTTGATACGTTGGTTCGTTCAAATGGTGTTGATGTCATTGTCATCGATTCGGTAGCTGCACTGACGCCTCGGAGTGAACTTGAGGGCGAGATGGGTGATCGGCATGTTGGGTTGCAGGCAAGATTAATGAGCCAAGCACTACGAAAATTAACGTCCATTATCTCTCGTTCAAAAACATGTGTTATTTTTATTAACCAGATCCGTTTAAAGATTGGCGTCGTGTATGGAAATCCGGAAACAACGACGGGTGGCATGGCGTTGAAATTTTACTCATCAGTGCGGATCGAAGTTCGTCGTCGTGCTCAAATTAAAATGGGGGAACAGATTATTGGAAATCGCGTGAAAGCGAAAATTGTAAAAAATAAAGTTGCCGCACCATTTCGAGCATGTGAATTTGATATCATGTATAACGAAGGCATTTCCCTGTCCGGAGATTTATTGGATGTCGGAGTGGCGATGGGAGTTGTTAAAAAATCTGGACACTCGTACAGCTATAAAGAGGAGAAGTTGGGCCTTGGGCGAGAAAAGGCAAAAGCGAGTTTGCGCTCACAGCCAGAGCTTATGTCAGCGATCCGAGAAGAATGTATTCTTGCAAAGCAAATAAGCGATGAAGAGGGGAACGATATTGCGTTGTCAGGAAGTGCATCAATGGTTGAAGAAGTAGACGCGTGACGTTTTGGAAGAAAATCAGTATCCTTTAGAGAGTTCCCATGCCTCGACGACGAAGAAAACGATTTTCAGTTTCTCTCCAGCCTGAAACAAAGCACGGTGTTGTCATTGTAATTGTTTTTGCCTTTGCACTTCTTCTCCTCCTTTCGCTTTTTGATCTTGGCGGGCGTTTAGGCGTTTCATTGGATGGTGCTATTGCGCATGTTCTTGGTTGGGATAGGATTGTTCTTCCTTTTTTCTTGATAGCAATTGGATATCACAGCGTGTCTTCCGAGCGACTTCCGCTTTCCATTACAAATTATATTGGTTTCGTCCTTTTCTTCATTGGGTTAAACCCACTCGTTCACGTGATGAGATTTTCTGCCGGGGATATTCCTGTTGAACTTCTTGCAACAGCCGGTGGGAAGCTTGGTCTTCTTCTGGCGGATCCGTTTCGGGCAATTCTTGGTGGCTTTGGGGCAGTAATATTCTTCGTGGCTCTTTTCGTGATTTCGCTTCTTCTTATTTTCAATACATCATTGACACGCATCGTCAGTGTTTTGAATATTTTCCTTCTTGGAGTTAAAAAAATCGGACTTTTGTTTACGTATCCAATTCGAAAACTCATTTCTCGAAGTAGGAACACAGTTGGTGCGTCAGACGAAAACGAGGAGTATGAAGAAGTGTTCGATGGGGATGAAGATGAAGGGGAGAATGAAGTAATTGAAGTGGATGATGAAGACGTAGGTGAAGTCGTTGAGGGAGAAGAGGTCGTGGTGCCAAAACGGGTACGTCGCCGTCGTCGAAAAATGGTTCCTGTTCCTCTCGATATTTTGATGAAGCGAGATCAGAATCCAACCTCTGGAGACATTGATCACAATAAGTCTGTCATTGAGCGCACGCTTGAGAATTTTGGAATTCCGGTTGAGATGGGCGAGGTTTCTGTTGGGCCAACTGTTACTCAATTTACGTTAAAACCAGCCGAAGGCGTTAAGCTGACAAAGATTACTGCTTTGCATAACGATCTTGCCCTCGCTCTCGCTGCTCATCCGATTCGTATCGAAGCTCCAATCCCCGGAAAGTCCTATGTCGGTATTGAGGTTCCGAATCAATCTGTCGCGACGGTTGGTGTGCGTGGCATTCTTGAATCAAAGGATTGGAAGACGCGAAAAAATAATCTTCATTTTTCACTTGGACGCGATGTCGCGGGTATATCAAATATCGCCGATCTCTCTCGCATGCCTCACTTGTTGGTGGCCGGTGCAACGGGATCAGGAAAATCTGTATGTTTGAATGTTCTTATCACATCTCTTTTGTACGCAAACAGTCCGGATGAATTGAAATTAATCTTGATCGATCCAAAGCGCGTCGAACTTCCGATCTACAATGGAATTGCTCACCTTGTGACTCCGGTTATTACTGAAGTGGACAAAACCATAAACGCATTGAAGTGGGCGATCCGAGAAATGGATCGACGTTTCACTCTTTTGTCGGCACTCGGTGTTCGCGATATCGGTGGATACAATCAACGCGCAGAAGAAAAAATTCCATATCTTGTCATTGTAGTTGATGAGCTTGCGGACTTGATGATGACAGCACAAGCGGATGTTGAGGGTTCGATCGTTCGTTTGGCGCAGATGGCGCGTGCCGTTGGAATCCACCTTGTTCTTGCAACACAACGACCGTCCGTCGATGTCATTACAGGTTTAATCAAAGCAAATATTCCGGCGCGTATGGCGTTTTCCGTGGCGTCATCCACAGACTCTCGAACTATTTTAGATCAAACGGGCGCTGAGAAATTGCTTGGGCGAGGAGATATGCTATATGTGACGGCAGAGATGTCAGCCCCACGTCGAATTCAAGGCGCGTTCATCTCTGATGACGAAACAAAACGTCTTGTTGATTTCTTGAAGTCTTCATATGAGACGGCTGAATACGACGATTCGATTATTGAACGTCAGCGTGCGGGAACATCATTTAAAGGTGGAGGTGGAATGGATGATGATATGGACCCGTTCATTGAGGATGCAAAAGAAGAATTGATTCGTGCCGGAAAAGCATCGGCGTCACTCCTTCAGCGACGATTGAAGGTTGGGTATGCGCGTGCCGCTCGTATTCTTGATGAATTGGAAGAGATCGGTTTCATTGGACCTGCGGATGGATCAAAGCCACGAGAAATTTTGAATCCAAACGCGGGTGAAGAATCAATCCCAATTCCACCGCCACGAGAAACAATGGATCGATATCGTGCAATTGAGGACGAGGAGGAAGAAGAAGATGATGAGGAGGAGGATATCGAAGAAGATATTGAAGACATTGACCTTGAAATCGGTGATGAAGAGGAGTCGGAGGATGAAGAGTATTGAGTATAAAAGAGGATGGTAAACCGGCATGGCTTTTGTTCAAAAATCGTTACAGCAGGAGGGCGGATTCGGAGCAAATCTCCGAGAGCTTCGTGAACTCCGCGGATTAACACGACAGGCGCTTTCCGAGCTAACGCAGATTCATGTTTCAATCATTCAGGCGCTTGAAGAGGAAGATCTCGCTGAGTTCAAAGATCCTGAATATGCAGAGCGTCATGTCCGTGCCTTGGTAACGATCCTTGAAGGAAGACCTGGGTACTTTCTAAAAAAATATAAGGAGCTTCTAAAAAAGTACTCACTTGAACGAACAGATCGCGTTCTTGTTCGTCCGCGTGTTCGAAGAAGAGATTTTTTTGTTTCTTCACGCATTATCGCCGTCATCAGTTTTTTTGTTGTTGCGTTCTTTGCAATTATTTATCTGAGCTGGCAAGCATTCATTCTTCAGGAACCTCCACCGCTTACACTCGTCTCTCCGGATGAGAATGCCGTGCTTCATGAACCGTACGTTGATATTCGTGGATCTACGCTTCCAAATGTGACGGTGACTGTGAACGGTCGCCGTGCCGTTGTTGAGAGAGATGGATCATTCACGATGCGCTTCGATCTTTCTCGCGGACCGACAACACTTTCAATCGAGGCAAAACGACGATACGGATCATCTGAAATCATTGTCCGACAAGTCACATATGAAAGAGAATCGATAGAATAAAAAAACCCTGAAATACATCAGGGTTTTTTGTTTCACGATCTTGAATCTGCAAAGTGTTGCCACGCGTAGAAGACGTCGATCACCACGGGAGGAGAGAGTTTTGTTCCAACACAAGGCCGGGACAAATCCATGGGGTTCGATATCAAAGCGTGCATCACTTCGCAGATTCAAAATAATGAATTCTCTTTGTATAGATTATCAGAGGATTAGGATAAAAATCAAGCCCCCACACCCTGTGCGAGAATTGCATTGGATGTGGGAGCACGGAGATCAGCTAAAGGTCGTCGGCAAATGGACTCGCGATTGGGATCATTTCGCGCTTCCGTATCGTAGCGAGAGCCTTTTCCGCCGGAAGGCTGTAGTAGGCGATGGTATCCTCAGCGAACATACTAACCGCTCCGTTCAACCGTCGCGTGTCTTTCGAGTTCAGGAACGAAACGGGCTTTCTGTTTTTCCCTCGGACAACGCACCATCCCATTCTTTCGGCTTCTTGGACTCGTCCCGCATTTTTTGCAGGATCACCGCTCAACGCGAACGTCGAAATGCTCCAGCATGGGTCACCTCGAGGGAAGATCAAAATGGCACAGCGATCGTTGTCATCGCAAGAAACAACGTTTCTCAGCGGTGGCACTGTCTGGTTCGTCGGTGCATTGAGCCTGCTCGACTTACGCGGAAGCGAGCTCACCGTTTTGCGGATGCGGAGTGGATCAACGTGACGTAGCGGATTGCGTACGGCACGGTTCCTTCTCCACCACGCTCGTGACTGTTGTCCCTGCAGATAGATCTTACACCCATCTTGAATGCGGATGTGTGTGATGGTCCGGTTCTTTGGTTGAATCGGACCGACCGGCGTAAGCAAGGGCGTTTTTTTCATGTCGCCTCCTTTCTTGTTTTGTTTGGATTGAATGTTCGCCTAACTCATGCACCATGCACGAAAAAGGGGTTTTCGTCAAGTGGGCGAGGTCGGGGGAGTGGGCCCGACCTCGCATCACGATGGACGATCAGTCGTCGTCTTCGCCGAACCAGTCTATCTGGCCGGGCAAGGCGACATCCACGTCAAATTCAGATGCATCATTCGGGAATCCATCCCGAAGCAGAATCGAACGCCAAACGCCGTCTGCACCCTTCCAGCTCGTGGGTGATGGTGGCGGTTGAGGTAGTTCGTGTCCGTGACCATTCGTTCCATCGATCATGCTCTTTCTCCCGGTTGTTTGGGCTTCCAGAGTTTTCCCTTTAGAGCCCGGTTTGCTTCTGCGAAAGGATCTTTTTCCTCAAAGGATAGATCCTCGAAAAGCCAGTACAAGCCTAGGATAAGTACGATAAATCCAATCTCTCCCTCTTCGAAATAGAAGAGTGCGATAGAGGATAATACGAACACGCCACCGATAATCCTTAGAATCATATCCCTCCTTGTTGTGAAAAAGTGCGAAACACTAAGATACAAAAAAACGGCATTCGCCACAAGACGGAGGATAGATTCGCGTACGACAAAAGCCGTAAACGAATCATAGAGAATAAATACTTTCGGCAAAGTCCAGCCAATGGCCGGAATGTGATTCAAAAATATTTTTTCCACTTTTTCCTCCGTCTTATGTCGAATGACCGTGATAGATTTCATCGAAACTGAACATTCAATTCAGTTCCCATGAAATCCGAGGTGCATGTTCCTAGCACGCACCTCGGGAGTTTTGTTTTTTGTTTAGGTCAACGCCCCCAGGAAGAGGGCGAGGTTGATGAACGACCCGAAAGTCGGGGCGTTCACCTCTCGGTCGCTCACTCCCTCGTCACCCGAAGGTGGGAAGGAGGAGCGACTCTCGGCGAGGACCGTCTCGATCGCCTCGCCGAAGAAGTCAGAGACTCCCTCGGGCGGGGCGGAAACCGGGATGGTCTCGCCATCGCACGCCTCGACCTTGATGGTCGGGCGCGAGTCCTCCGCCGTCTGGGGGTTGAACCCCATCAGGCAGAGGGCCCACTCGATGTCCCTTTGGACAACGAGTGGGGTGCACTCGAGAGGCATACGCCCCTCGGTGCGGGTTATGAAATTTTCTTGCGACATCTTACCTCCTTGTGTCGCTTTTTGTTTGTCGGAGAGGATCGAATATCCTCCCAACGTTTGTGAAGGGGACGTCATCGCGTAAACGCGAGAAGGTCCGTGGGATCGGTTATCTATGGATCCGAGCCAAAGCCCGGTTCCAAGAGTTCTTTACCCAACATGCACAGGGTCCGTGTTTGGCCTTTGCATGTGTTCTCCTCCACAAACGTTGGGACGAATAAAAAGTACGATTTTGTGTTCCGGTGCGCGCCGGCTAGGGCTTTTGTGGTTTGGTTGGCCTCAGGTACTGCCCTGACTTACCTGAGACTTACATAACATCCATCAACGATCTCCTTTTGTACGTGCCCGGAGCATATTGCTCGGGCGATTTTGTGGTCGTGTGATATTCCTGCGAGCACGACCTCTTTTTTAGATCCGTTGTGGATCGTTTGCAGGGATGTAGAGGGGACCTTGGATAACGCCGAAGCGCTCCGTGGCATGCGATATCCGATCAAATAATCCAGTCGAAACCGGATCGAATGACCTTTATCGCTCCTTTCTAGGATCCCGGGTTTGGGGCTAAAAAGGGTTCCTCCTCCACGTCTCTGCAAACAAAAAGAGACCTTTAAAGGGTCTCGAATTTGGAAAATCATAAAAAATGGCTAAATTTAGCTATTTTTTACTCGACTCTCCTCTTTCGAGCGGAAGATCTGGGGTTGTGAAGTTCGGTGACTCACTCCAGTACGAAATCTTTATACCATATATCCACAATCTTGTCAAGAGGGCTTGGCAATAAGGCGGTATATCGATGGGTGAGGTGTTTTTTCAAAAATGTTCTATTTTCTGGATATATATGAGGATTTTTGATTGAAATGGGAAAAAATGAGTCCTATTTAATGAAATATAGATGGGATAGTGAACTTTGCAGGTTATTTGTCCTTTGGGCTTTGTTTGACACTCTTCCAAAACTATGCGAAAATCGCGCTTAGACAACGCGTTTTTGAACCCATGAGTTTCAAGAAAAAGACAATCGCCCAGTAAAAATTATACGTCGCTTTTAAAGTGGCGTTGTTTTGTGTCTTTTTTTATCGCGTTTCCTTTTCTTATTCGTCACACTTTTGATTTCTGCGCGTCGCCGGTTCATTCCGCCTGAATGATCCCTCGAACCTGGCCCGCGTCTGGAAGTTGAAATGTGATACGGTCAATTTATGACCGTGTAACACACATTGGCATGTCCACCATGGCATTCCGACGTCTTCCACCTAAGGAAACGGCACGTCGTTATTTTACAGCCGCACGCGATGCAATCGCGTTGCCGGATCTCATCGAGGTCCAAAAGCAGAGTTACGATTGGTTCTTGAAAGAAGGAATCCGTGACTTGTTCAACGAGGTTAGTCCGGTAAAAGATTTTATCGGTCGAGATCTTGAGCTCACATTTACAGATTATTATTTTGACGAACCAAAGTTCGACGAAGTCACGTCCAAAGCAAAGAAGGTGAACTACGAATCTCCGATTCGTGTGAAGACGAAGTTGGTAAACAAGCGCACAGGTGAATCACAGGAGCAGGAAGTGTATCTTGGTGACCTCCCCATCATGACGGATCGGGGAACATTTATTGTAAACGGAATTGAGCGTGTGGTCGTGACACAGCTTGTCCGAAGTTCAGGTGCCTTTTTTACGGCCGTCGCACATCGTGGCCGTCGTCATTACGGTGCAAAGGTTATTCCAAACCGTGGCGCATGGCTTGAATTTGAAACAGACTCCAAGAATGTTATTTGGGTGAAGATTGATCGAAAGCGCAAAGTTGCAGCAACATCACTTTTGCGTGCATTTGGTTTTGCAACGGATGAAGAGATCAAAGCTCTTTTTACAGAGGTTGATATTCATCCGGTGATTAAATACATTGATGCAACGTTGGCAAAAGATCTTGCAAAAAATGAAGAAGAAGGATCGATTGAAGTGTACAAGCGTATTCGTCCGGGAGATTTAGCAACATCGGATAACGCGCGATCATTGATTCACTCGATGTTCTTTAATTTTGATCGATACGATCTTGGAAATGTTGGACGATATAAATTTAATCATCGTTTTGGTGTTGATGCGAATGCCGGAGATGTTTCAAAAGAAGAGAATCGTATTTTGACGAAGGAAGATCTCGTTATGATTCTTCGCGAAGTTATTCGCTTGAACATTTCTCAGGAAGAACCGGATGATGTTGACCACCTTGGAAACCGACGTGTGCGTGCGGTTGGTGAACTCGTGCAAGGACGATTCCGCATTGGGCTCGCTCGCATGGAGCGCATTATCAAGGATCGAATGTCTACGCTTGAAATCACAACACTTCGACCGGCGAAGTTGGTGAATGCTCGACCGGTGATCGGTGCAATTCGTGAGTTCTTTATGAGCTCGCAGTTGTCGCAGTTCATGGATCAAACAAATCCATTGTCATCACTCGAACACAAGCGACGTCTTTCTGCGATGGGGCCGGGTGGTTTGTCGCGAGAGCGTGCAGGATTTGATGTTCGCGACGTTCATCGAACGCACTATGGTCGTATTTGTCCGATCGCATCTCCGGAAGGACCGAACATTGGACTTGTCGGTCACTTGGCGACATACGCGCGTATTAATGATTTTGGATTTATTGAAACGCCATACCGAAAAGTAAAAAACTGGGCAGGAAATGACGGGAAGGATGCGATTGGCGAAACACTCCGCGTTGATGTTTCAGATGGTTCAGGGAGTGTTATCGGAAAAGCAAATGAAGACGTGACGAAAGAATTGGCAAAGGCATTGAAAGATATCTCCATGCCGAAGATTCCGATCATCCCTCGCGTATTAACGGAGATTGTTTTCTTAAATGCGTTTGCGGAAGAACGTGGAACCACGGCACCGGCAACAACACCGATTGGCAAAGATGGACGTTTCCTCGTCCAACGTGCGAGTGCGCGTAAACACGGTGAGCCAACCATGGTTGATGTGCATGAAATTGAATTTGTTGACGTATCATCAAAGCAGATTTTGTCTGTCGGAACGTCATTGATTCCATTCGTTGAACACGACGATGGTCAGCGCGCGCTCATGGGAACGAACATGCAACGTCAGGCTGTTCCGTGTGTGAAACCGGATGCGCCAATTGTTGGAACGGGCGTTGAACGACGAGCCGCGATTGATGCAGGTGACGTTGTGATTGCAGATGAAGGTGGTGTCGTTGTGTCGCTTGCGGGTGATCATGTGGAGTTGAAAACAGAGAGTGGAAATATTCGTCGGTATGATTTGGTAAAATTCCAACGATCAAACAGCTCAACGTGTATTAACCAAATTCCACGTGTTGAAAAAGGACAGAAAGTTCATGCGGGCGAAGTGTTGATTGATGGAACATCGTGTGAAAATGGTGAACTCGCGTTAGGTCAAAACCTCTTGTGTGCCTTCCTTTCATGGGATGGGTACAACTATGAGGATGCGATCATTTTGTCTGAACGGCTTGTGCACAAAGATCGATTTACATCAATCCATATTGAACACTTCCCACTGGATGTACGCGATACAAAGCTTGGTCCTGAAGTTGTGACAGCAGATATTCCAAACGTCTCTGAAGAAAAATTAAAGAACTTGGATGAGATGGGAATCGTTCGCGTTGGAGCCGAAGTAAAATCCGGTGATATTTTGGTCGGAAAGATTACGCCAAAGGGTGAAACAGATCTTTCCGCAGAAGAGAAATTGCTCCGTGCTATTTTTGGAGAAAAGGCTCGCGATGTACGCGACACGTCGTTGTATCTACAACATGGCGGACACGGAAAAGTGGTTGGCGTTACCATCTTCTCTCGTGAAGCCGGTGATAAATTACAGCCGGGTGTGACAAAACAGATTGTTGTATCCATCGCTGACCTTCGTAAGGTTCAGGTTGGAGACAAGCTTGCAGGACGCCACGGAAACAAAGGTGTGATCTCAAAGATTGTTCCGCTCGCAGACATGCCATTCATGGAAGATGGAACACCGGTCGACATCATCCTTTCTCCGCTCGGTGTTGTTTCTCGTATGAACCTTGGACAGATTTTGGAAACACACCTTGGACTTGCAGCGAATGCGTTGGGATATACGGTTGCGACACCAGTGTTTGACGGTGTTTCAGAAACAACGATTCGCGAAGAACTTTTGAAAGCCGGATTCCCAGAAGACGGAAAAATCGCGGTGTATGACGGTCGTACAGGAGATGCGTACGAGCATAAGCCGACGGTTGGATACATCTACATGCTGAAATTGAATCACATGGTTGAAGATAAGATTCACCAACGATCAATCGGGCCATACTCCCTTATCACTCAGCAACCACTTGGTGGAAAAGCACAGTCTGGTGGGCAACGCTTCGGAGAAATGGAAGTGTGGGCGCTTGAAGCCTATGGCGCGGCGCATACATTGCAGGAAGTTTTGACCATCAAGTCAGACGATGTGCCAGGACGATCCAAGGCGTATGAATCTATCATTAAAAAAGAACCAATCCGAAAGGTAAACGTACCAGAGTCATTCAACGTTCTTGTCCGCGAATTAAAGGGACTCTGTCTGGATGTTGAGCTCTTGAAAGAAGGACATCGTATTGATGAAACCGGGCCTCGTCGTACCCGATCATCCGCACCAAAGAATGAAACAGAGTGGGGACCTAGTTCTTCGTCGTAGAACGTAGAACGTATTACGTATCATTTAAGATAACGATTCACGAAACACGATCTACGAAACATATGGCTTATTTCCAAACAGAAAACATCAAGACAACAGACTTCGATGCAATCCGATTGAAGCTCGCGTCCCCTGAGATCATTCGAGCGTGGTCCTACGGTGAGATCATGAAGCCGGAGACGATCAACTATCGAACACAGAAGCCTGAAAAGTCAGGACTCTTTGCCGAAGAAATTTTTGGTCCATCAAAAGACTGGGAATGTTATTGCGGGAAGTATAAGAAGATTCGATATAAGGGTATTATTTGCGACAAGTGTGGCGTTGAAGTGACGCACTCGCTCGTTCGTCGTGAACGAATGGGTCACATTGAATTGGCGGCACCGGTTTCGCATATTTGGTTTTTGCGTGGCGTACCGTCACGAATTGGAACCGTGCTCGATATGTCTGTGCAGTCACTTGAAAAAGTTATTTACTTCGCATCATTCATTGTGACTGAAGTGAAGGAAGAATTACGTGAACAAGTCGCATTACAAATAAAGACGGAATTCGCAGGAAAGAAAAAAGCGATTGAAGGTGACTTTACGCGTGATGAAAAGCAGGCGACAGAAACGATTGAGGGTCAAGAGGCGCTTGAGACACGAATGATCGAACTTGCGGGAACAAAAACACGTCGGCTTGAAGAGCTTGATGAAGAGTTCAAAATGTCTGAAAAGGAATTGAAAGAATTGAAACCGCTCAAGATCATGAGTGAGAATGAGTATCATGAACTTTCATTGAAGTACGGACATATTTTTGAAGCGAAGATTGGTGCAGAAGCAATCAACGATCTTTTGAGCAAGATTGATGTTCAAGCGACAATTGATGCTCTTGAAGCAGAGCACGTAGATGCATCAGAAGCACGGAAAGATCGTATTGTTCGCCGATTGAAGCTTTTGAAATCACTTGTTCTCCAAGATATTTTTCCAGACTGGATGGTGTTGAAAGTTGTTCCGGTTATTCCACCAGACCTTCGTCCAATGGTCGCGCTTGATGGTGGTCGTTTCGCAACATCAGACTTGAACGATTTGTATCGTCGCGTGATTAACCGAAACAACCGTTTGAAACGATTGAAGGAGTTGAATGCTCCTGAGGTTATCTCACGGAATGAAAAACGCATGTTGCAGGAAGCGGTTGATGCGCTTATTGATAACAGCGCACGCCATTCAAAGACTGTCATTGCGGCAACGGGAAAGAAGCGACAGTTGAAATCACTCGCTGACCTTTTGAAGGGAAAGCAGGGACGTTTCCGACAGAACCTTCTTGGAAAGCGCGTCGACTATTCCGGTCGATCCGTGATTGTCGTTGGACCAACACTCGATTTTCATCAGTGTGGATTACCAAAGATCATGGCGCGAGAGTTGTTTAAGCCATTCATTATCGCGGAGCTCATCAAGCGCGAATTGGTTCACAACATTCGTTCAGCAAATCGATTTATCGAAGCAGATCATCCTGAGGTGTGGGATATTTTGGAAGTGATTGCGGCAGATTCGGTTGTGCTCTTGAACCGTGCTCCAACCCTTCACCGTTTGGGTATTCAGGGTTTTCAACCAAAACTCATTGAAGGAAAAGCAATTCAGATTCATCCAATGGTCTGTCCTGCTTTTAACGCTGACTTTGATGGTGACCAGATGGCTGTTCACGTTCCGTTGACAGCAGAGGCTCGTGAGGAAGCGAAGAACATCATGCTTTCAACGAAGAACTTGCTGAAACCGGCAACCGGGCAACCAGTGGCACGGCCAGACAAAGACATCGCGTGGGGATGCTATTACATGACAACGATGGTTGAGCCGGAAAATGGAAAAATAAAAACATTTGGCACAGCCGCGGAAGCGATTTGTACGTATCAGCTTGGTCGACTCAGCATTCGTGAGAAAATTAAAACACGATTACAAATCGGCGGAGAAATATTGGAGACAACGGTCGGTCGTGTGTTATTGAATGATTTGTTTCCAAAAGAAATTTCATTCCGAAATGAAGCGATTGGTACAAAACAGTTGGGTGAAATTACGCGAACAAGTCTTGAGATCCGTGGCTTTGAGCGAACGGCTCGATTCCTTGATGAAGTAAAGAACATGGGCTTCTCGTACATCACCAAATCTGGATTTTCGTACGGAATGGGTGACCTTCCAAAGCTCGATGCAAAGCGCGAAGTGTTGGATGAGGGAGAGGCGAAACAAGCCATGGTCGAAGGACAATATAAAGATGGTTTGTTAACGAGGAAAGAACGGTACGCGCAGATCATTAAGATTTGGACGGACGTGAAAGATCGAATTCAGAAAATGTCTAAAGATTCATTGACGCCAAATGAAACCGTGGCATCCATGATCGACTCCGGTGCTCGTGGTTCGTTAGGTCAGCTGACAAACGTGATCGGGATGAAGGGTCTTGTGGCAAACCCAGCCGGTGACATTATCGAGCTCCCAATCAAATCATCATTACGCGAAGGGTTGGACGTGCTTGAGTACTTCATCTCTTCTCACGGGACACGAAAGGGTTTGACAGACACGGCGTTGAAGACAGCAAACGCCGGATATCTGACACGTCGTCTCGTTGACGTTGCGCAAGATGTCATCATTATGGATGAAGATTGTGGCGACACAGATGGTGTGGTTCTTGTCCACGAAGAATGTGAAGAAATCGGAGAACCACTTTTGACTCGTCTCATGGGACGCGTTGCAATGTCGCCGATCAAAAATCCAAAGACAAACCGCTCTGTTATCGTGAAAGCCGGAGAGCTCATCGTTGAGGATCACATTCGTGCGATTGAAGCCACGGGTGAAATATTGAAAGAAGCGCACGTACGATCCGTTTTAACGTGTAAGCTCCGCTCAGGTTTGTGTGCACAGTGCTACGGCTACGATCTTGCCTACAACCGATTGGTTGGGCTTGGAACGGCCGTTGGTATTGTCGCTGCCCAGTCCATTGGTGAACCGGGGACACAGCTGACAATGCGTACGTTCCACACAGGAGGTGTTGCAGGAACCGACATCACACAGGGTCTCCCACGTGTTGAAGAATTATTCGAAGCGCGTCAGCCAAAACACAAAGCACTTGTAACGGATGTGGCTGGCAAGGTGTCTGTTATTCAGGGGGAGCGTCGTATTATTGAAACGCCGTCTGGAGAACGTGTCTTGGATCAAGAGTCGGGTGGAAAGATTATTCAAATTGAATTCATCGATGTACGTGAAGATGTGTATCCTCCTCTCAAAAAGTCAGATGTTGTGAAAGTGAAGGATGGTGACACTGTGGTCGAAGGACAAGTCCTTGTTGTTCACGCAACAGGTGAAGAAGAGGTTGCTCCACAGCACGGAACGGTTACAGTCGATGGGAAGAAACTGAAATTGATTTGGAACGGTCCGGCGAAAAAAGAATATTTAGTTCCAACCGGATTCCAGGTATACGTGAAAGATGGAGACGAGGTATTGGAAGGTGATCAATTAACTGAAGGTCACTTGGACCTCACACAGCTCTTCCGATTGAAGGGACGTGATGCCGTTATGCGTTATCTTCTTCGTGAGGTGCTCCACATCTACGCGTCACAGGGACAACGATTAAACGCAAAGCATATTGAAATTATCGTTCGCCAAATGTTCTCACGAACGTATGTGAA
Source organism: bacterium (assembly GCA_024654265.1). Lineage (GTDB taxonomy): Bacteria > Patescibacteriota > Patescibacteriia > 2-12-FULL-60-25 > 2-12-FULL-60-25 > JANLIO01. The sequence continues at coordinate 31,521 of JANLIO010000059.1, forward strand.
GGACGCGAAAGATACATTGCTTTTGCCAGGCGAAGTGGTTGACCGACTTCGAGCCGAGGGAGAGAATGAAGAGGCGGAGCAAAAAGGAGTTGTGCCGGCAGAGCTTGAAAATCTCTTTATGGGGATCACGAAGGTTTCGCTCACAACAGAATCATTCCTTTCGGCAGCTTCTTTCCAAGAAACCGCGCGTGTATTAATTAACGCCGCAGTAACCGGAAAGATTGATACGCTTGATGGATTGAAGGAAAATGTCATCATCGGACGTCTTATCCCATCGGGAACCGGCTTTTCATCATATAAAGACGGTGTCTTGATCGAACAGCCGGAAGACGTTGTTGAAGAAAAAGTAATTGAAGAAAATGCGTAATGTCAGGACATAGTAAATGGCACAAAGTTCGTCAGTTTAAAGGAGCCGTTGATGCAAAACGATCAGCGTCATTTACGAAATTGGCACGCGAAGTAACCGTAGCCGCACGTGAAGGAGGGGGAGACCCCGACATGAACGTGCGGCTTCGTGTTGCCATTGATCATGCAAAGAAGGAGTCCATGCCAAAGGAGGGCATTGAGCGAGCGATTGATCGCGGAACAGGTGCATCCAAAGGTGATATCTTAGAAGAATGCATTTACGGCGCGTACGTTTCGGGTGGGGCCGCAATTTTGATTGCGTGTACAACGGACAATCGGAATCGTACGGTTGCAGAAGTAAAAAATACACTTACAAAGCAGGGAGTTCATTTTGCAGATGCATCATCGGTGACCTATTTGTTTACGCACGAAGGTTGGGAGTGGAAACCAATCATGACAATCGAATTATCCGATGAGGACGGTGAAAAGCTTTCGAGTGTTATTGAAGCATTGGATCATTTGGATGACGTTGCTGAGGTCTATACGAACGCGAATTAATTTTTGTCTTTTCGACTTTTGCGGAGTTTGTCTACGAGGGAACCTCCGCTGTGGTCGAAATGACAGAAAAAACGTATCCAATTTCTCTTCGAATACTCGGAATTGATCCCGGCTTTGGTCGTACCGGGCTTGGTGTTGTGGATTTGATTGGAAATGACGCAATACACGTTTGGCATGAGGTTATTGAAACCTCGCCTGATATGTCTTTTGTGGAGCGAATACAGATTGTGCGCAATGATCTTGTTGAAGTAATCCGTCGTTTCTCGCCTCATGTTGCTTCTGTTGAAGATCTTTTTTTTCAATCAAATGCAAAGACTGCTATGAAGGTGGGAATGGCGCGTGGTGTTTTGTTGCTTGGATGTGCTGACGCCGGGCTTCCGATTGTTGAGGTTAAACCAAATGAATTGAAGCTTGGAATTACAGGCTACGGAAAAGCGGATAAAAAGCAGGTTGAAGAAATGGTTGTTCGACTTTTAAAAATGGATCATGCACCCGATCTCGACGATGCCTCTGATGCACTTGCGCTCGCGATTGTTGGTGGATTCATGTATCGAACAATGGGAAAAGTAGACTCTGGTGGCGTGTAACTGGGATAGAAAGGGAGTTGGGCGTGGGTTTATACCGATAGAACTACGTTTCTGCTATTCTATATTGATATGTTATTCACATCACGATTTCGTAGCCAAACAGCCGTAGTAGCTGGAGTGCTATTCTTGTTCGCATTTGTTATTTTAGCTCCGTCTGCAAACGCGGCATGTAGCGTGACACTTACGGACGGAGACTTGATTGTGAATCCAATTGCGCCGATAGTGGATGATTTTGTAAAACTTTACGTGACAGTTGACCCGAATTGCTCGTTGGATCTTGAAGGCTGGGTTACATTTCGTGCCGATGATTCACAACTTGGTCAGAAACCATTTTCATATAAATCCTCGGGAAAGCCAGAGGAGGTTTGGATTGGATGGACGCCAACAACAGCAAAGACGTATCTTATCCAAGTAGACGTCAGTAGTGTTGAAGAGGGGGGCATTATCCCAGCGTCGCTGACCCGTGCTGTTTTAGTTGATGTTGATATAGACAATGACGGTGTGGGCGATTCGATTGATACAGATGATGATAATGACGGCGTATTGGATGTGAACGATGATTTTCCTTTGGATCCGTCAAAGCAAACGGATACAGATGGCGATGGCATCGATAATTCAGTTGATTCGGATGATGATAACGATGGACTTTACGATTATAAGGAGGTGGTTCTACAAACAAATCCTGAAAATCATGATACAGACGGGGATGGTGCGTGGGATAAGCAGGATGCTTTTCCTCTTGATCCGTCAAAAACAGAAGAAGTGGTGGTTGTTCCTGCTGTGGTGAGTCATTCAAATCCAGACTCTCAAAATACAGCAACCACTTTTGGGATTGGCGAAATCGATACAGGATCTGTTGATGAGCGGAATTCGGAAGAGGGCGCTGATGAAACGCCACGTCGTTTATATGTGAATGCGGAACGAACCATTGAACCTGTAGAAGATCCGGGAGAAGACGTTCAGGCTGTGGAACAAGAAGATTTAAAAGCACGGAGTAAAAAAACACCATGGCTGTGGGGATTGGCTGCGTCGTTCCTTTCTCTTTCCGGTTTCTTTTTGCAAAAAGATCATAAACGACGTAAGGATATGGGATAAAAAAAGAGGCTCCAGTTGTGGAGCCTAAGACCTTTGAGTTTTTGGTTGTTACTCTCGATAGATGAAACGGGCGCTTTCCCGTTTTTCGGGGATCTTCGAAGTCGCTGTCATCGCGTTTGTAAATTCTTCTGCTGGAACACGGACCATGAGTGTTTGTGACCCGATCTCCAGACTGAATTCGATGTATTCACCATCTACGTTGATTTCGAGTACGCTATCTTTGGCAAGAATATGCTCGATCAACGCGCTTTTGAATCGGTTCATGTTTTCGGCTCGAAAGATCTCGAATACGATATGAGTGCTCACATTCCAAATCGGAAGTTCTGTGATGTTGAGGCAGTCGTCGAATTCGTAACGATCTCTTTCATTCCCGTCTCTCTCAAACGAGAGCGCGAGAGTCGCTGTGTCTCCCGTGACATTGATTCTGATAACAATCAGACAGATCGTAATTCTCTCGGGGAGAACGTCATTGTCATCAATGATGGTGTCGATTGGTTTTGGATCGTAGGCGTTGAAGCTTCTGTCGATGTCGCGAGGTTCCATGTTGCATTCCTCCTGCCGGGGTACGGCGTTTTGTTGAAAGGACGATGATCAAGATGATGATCGTTTCGAGTAGAGCTCATTTTGTATATCAGAGAATGAACATCATGTCAATACTATTTGTCCTGTTTTTGCATTGTTATTTCAAGGGATCCATGATAGGATTTTATCAGTGAAAAATGATTTTTTAGGTTTGAATTTGAAGAATTATGCAGATTTATTGGCACGGATTTTCATCCATACGAATTGAAGCAAAGAGTGCGGATACAAACGCAACGTTGGTTACGGATCCATATCAAAATACGTCAGGTCTTCGTTTTCCACGAACCCTTGAGCCAGACGTTGTCGTGATGTCGCATCCTGATCAGGAGGAGTTTAATTTGGAGTCCTTCGCAAACGCTCCGTATCTCATCTCTGAACCAGGTGAATATGAGAAGGCGGGGATATTTGTTCGTGGCGTTCCTTCATCCGCGGTTGTGAAGGCTGTAAAAGAGGGCGACGAGGAAGATCCAGAGGCGGATCGTGATGAGGAAGACGCTGAAAAAGAGGTTGAGGAAGAAAAGGGGGAGGAAAAGGAATCAAAACAAGTTGGAGGTGTTCCGACGATTGTGTACCGCTTTGATGCGGAAGATATCTCACTCGGTTTTCTTGGACAGATAAATCGACAGCTCACAAGCAGAGAAATTGAAACACTTGGTGAGATTGATATCCTGTTTATTCCGGTCGGCGGTGGAGATGTTCTGGATGCAAAATCGGCGCATAAAATTATTGATATGATTGAACCGCGTATCGTTATTCCAATGTATTACGATGTGGATGGAGTGAAAGAAAAACTGGATTCAGTGGATTCGTTCTGTAAGGCGCTCGGATCTTGTGCTCGTGAGAACGTGAATAAGCTAAAGATTACGTCAAAAGATTTACCTCAGGACTCAATGAAGGTTATTGTCATTGAAAGAGCGTAGTTGGTGAAAAGAACATACGTTTATAATATGCCTCGAATCCGTTCACGAAATCGTAGACAATCTTCTGAAAATGAAGCGCGTCAGGAATCGCACTCTGCATCATTGCGAGCGCTTTCGCGTGATGAGAAGCGCGGGCTTATCCTTGCACATGCCGAAGCGCGAAAGCCAATTCATCCTCGTGATCGGATTACGCTTTGGGGTGGCGTTATCGTGTGTGCGTTATTTATTGCAGGTGCATGGTTTGCGACAGCGCCAAGTGGCATTGGTCGGATATGGGCAAAGTCACCGGAAGTTGATGTTTCAAAAATAAAGGAAGCGACGGCTGAATTACAAACAACATTGTCTGATACCGCAGAAGACGTGCAGACGGATCTTGAGTCTGCGTTTACCGAAGCGCAAAATGTGATTGAACTTGAAGTCGCACGGCAGAGCGCATTGGAGGCATTGCAGAAAAAGCTCGGGGATGAAAAAATCACGCCGGACGAATCAACGAGTACGGGTTCCGAAGTTATGGCAACATCAACTCAAGAAAGTCTGACAACATCAACCGAACGGATTGAAGGGGGGCAGAATTGAAAAGCAAAGAATGTATGAGCAAAAAAGAACCACCAGCAAAATTAACGGCAGAGGAAGAGCACAAGCGACTTGAAGGAAAGATCGAAAATCGATCAATCACCGACGAAATGCGTACCGCGTACTTGGACTACGCGATGTCTGTTATTGTTTCGCGTGCACTTCCTGATGTGCGCGATGGGTTGAAGCCGGTACACCGTCGTATTTTGTATTCTATGTGGTCGTCCGGTTTACGATCAACGGCAAAGTTTAAAAAGTGTGCCACGGTTGTTGGAGACGTGCTTGGAAAATACCACCCACACGGAGACAGCGCAGTATATGATTCACTCGTGCGAATGGCACAGGATTTTTCATTACGATATCCGCTTATTCGAGGACAAGGAAACTTTGGATCACTAGACGGTGACAGCGCTGCGGCATATCGATATACCGAATCAAAACTCGAATCCATTTCCGAGGAGATGTTGCTTGATATTGAAAAAGATACGGTGCGATTTGCGCCAAACTACGATGGGTCACATGATGAGCCAACAGTATTGCCGGCGCGACTTCCAAACCTTCTTTTAAACGGAACACTTGGAATCGCGGTTGGAATGGCGACCAATATCCCCCCACATAACCTGACTGAAATTTGTGATGGTATCTCTGCACTTATCGAGAATCCTGAGATTTCAATTGAAGAGCTTTGTGGTTATATTACAGGACCAGATTTCCCAACTGGAGGTATTATTTACAATGTGGCAGACATCCGCACGGCGTATGAAACCGGTCGTGGTGGAATTGTAATGCGCGCAAAGGCGGATATTGAAGAGACGAAGAGTGGGATGTTCCAGATCATTGTTTCTGAAATTCCATATCAGGTGAATAAAGCCACCATGCTGGGACAGATCGCGACGTTGGTGACGGAAAAGAAGTTGGATGGGATCCGTGATTTGCGCGATGAATCAAACAAGGAAGGAATCCGCGTTGTGATCGAATTAAAGAAAGATGCGTTTCCAAAAAAGGTGCTGAATCAATTGTTTAAAATGACGCAATTGCAAGAGACGTTCCATGTGAACATGCTTGCGATTGTGGATGGCATTCAGCCTCGCGTCATGAACTTGAAGACGATTCTCGAGGAATACGTGAAACATCGTCAGGTCATTGTTCGTCGTCGAACGGAATACGATCTCGCAAAGGCAAAAGAACGTGCACATATTTTGGAGGGTTTACGAATTGCGCTTGCGGATATTGATGAGATCATCAAGACCATTAAAAAGTCGAAAGATAAGGATGAGGCGAAGGTAAATCTTATCAAGAAGTTTAAGCTTTCCGAGCTTCAGGCGTTCGCGATTCTTGAAATGCGCTTGCAACAACTCGCGAACCTTGAGCGATTGAAGATTGAACAGGAATACAAAGAGAAGATGGATCTGATTAAAGAATTGGAATCCATTTTGAAATCCGCAAAGAAAATGTTGGAAATTATCAAGGATGAAGTTCTCGCATTGAAAGAAAAATACGGAGATGATCGACGCACAAAGGTTGTGAAGACACCGCTTGGTGAGTTTGCGGTTGAGGATTTTATCCCGCAAGAACCAACGATCGTTATGATCACGGAAGATGGGTATGTGAAACGATTGTCACCGGATACATTCCGCCAGCAAAAGCGTGGTGGGAAAGGTGTGGTCGGATTGGGACGCAAGGAAGAGGACGAGGTGCGCAATCTCTTTTCAACGGATACGCACGCGGACCTTCTTTTCTTCACATCACGCGGTCGCGTGTTCCGCCTTAAGGCGTACGAAGTTCCGGAAGCCAGCCGAACTGCAAAAGGCCAAGCCATCCAAAATTTCTTACAGCTCTCTCCTGGAGAAACGGTTTCATCCGTTCTTCCGTTGCCGAAAATTGCTCGAGGTAAATTGCGTGAAGGTGTTGCAAATCTCGTCATGACAACTGTGCAAGGAACAATCAAAAAAGTACCGATTGGAGATTTCGACAACATTCGTCGAAGCGGATTGATTGCGATTAAGATCAAGGAAGGTGACGAGTTGCGTTGGGTTATCCCATCGTCAGGAAGCGACGAAGTCTCCCTTGTCACTGCAAGTGGACAATCCATTCGTTTTTCAGAAAAGAGTGTTCGCGCCATGGGTCGTGTTGCTGCGGGTGTGCGTGGAATCAAGTTTAAGAAAAATGATGCCGTTGTTGGAATGGATGTCATTGATGCCGAAAAAGCAAAAAATGGGGAACTTGAACTTTTCACCATTGCTGAAAATGGACTTGGAAAGCGAACGAACCTCAAGCAATTTAAGATTCAGGGACGTGGCGGATCCGGTGTTCGCGCGATGCATGTATCTGACAAGACAGGTCCTGTCGTTGGCGCATTTATCTCCACAAAAAATGACGATCGCGATTTGATCCTCATCTCGCAAAATGGAATCGTCCTACGCGTGCCATTCAAAGGAGTCCCATCTCTTGGCCGAGACACGCAGGGCGTACGAGTCATGCGGTTTAAGCAGGCGGGAGATACAGTTTCATCTGTCGCGTTTGTGACGACGGAGAGTGAGGATAAGGTTTAACCATTCATTTTCTCGGAAATTTAGGGAAAAAATTAAAGGAACCTCAAAAGAGGTTCCTTTTCAAAAACTAAAATGAAGAATAGAATCAATCTATGCCTTATCTAAAATATATTTCAGATCAAAAACTTATTGATGCAGTTGGCGTTGTTATAACTAAGCTTAAGGATGCTGAAGCTGAAGCTGAAATAAAGTTGCATAAGAATATTATTGATCCATTTTCAGCGACCTTTGACGGTGCCTATCATGGCAAGAAATATAAAGAATGGGTTGAATACGAGAAAATGCGACAAGCACAGAAATCAGTTCAAAATGAAATAGGCAAGTTCCATCAAACTATTTTAGGTTCTGTTGAAGGGTGGGAGGATTTAAAGACGGGGAATCTTTTGGATATAGTCAATCGAGATAGAAAAATTATTGCAGAAATAAAAAACAAACATAACACGACGAAAGGAAATCATAAAACCGCAGTTTATGATGATATAAAAGGAATGTTACAAGGCGATGAATATAAGGGTTATAAAGGTTATTACGTTGAAATAATTTCAAAAAGCTCTAAACCTTTTGATAAACCTTTTCAACCGTCCGACAATAGGTCTAAAAAGAAAGATAAGAAGCGTCCTCAAAATGAGAACATTAGAATGATTGATGGAAGATCATTTTATAATATGGTTACGGGTAGATCAGGTGCTTTGCAGGAACTTTTTGAAGTATTACCTGAAATAATAGAAAAAGAATTCGCATATAGATTGCCTAAGGGGGAGTATCCTAAGTATCATTATTTATTCTTGAGGGCATTTGGGGATAAGTGACCTTCGCATAGGCAGGGGTTACGTATATACTATAGGGACTCTGAATGTTCCATTATTATATGCAAACGAAAACGACATATCTCACAGCCGGAGAAGCTTCTGTTAAATTGGATATTTCCGTTGATACTATTCGAAGGTGGGATAAGAAAGGTTTGGTAAAATCCTCTCGTGACGAACGAAATTCAAGACTATTTAGTCTTCAGGAGATTGAGAGAATTTTAAAAAAAACGAGTAGTAACTCAGGAGAGGGATTTAAGGTTTTAGTAAATAAGAAGAAGTCGAAATATACTTCTATTGAATTATTCGCTGGCGCCGGAGGAACGGCTTTGGGTCTTGAGAACGCTGGTATACAGCATGTTTTATTAAATGAGTACGACAAAAAGGCTTGTGAAACGTTGAGGCGTAATAGACCTGAATGGAATGTTGTTGAGTGTGATGTAAAAGAGCTTTCGTTTAAAGAAGGACAGGCAGATATGGTTCAGGGGGGTTTCCCATGTCAGGCATTTTCCTACGCGGGGAATAAACGAGGTTTTGAAGATATTCGTGGAACGATGTTTTTTGAGTTTGCTCGTTGTGTAAAAGAGGTTCAGCCAAAGATAGCTATCGGAGAAAATGTTAAGGGTTTATTGAGACATGATAATGGACGTACATTAAAAACTTTAATTTCGGTTTTTAAAGAGCTTGGTTATAACGTTGAGTATAGAGTGTTGCGCAGCCAATATCTTGATGTTCCTCAAAAGAGAGAGCGTTTAATTATTATTGGAGTTAGAAATGATTTAAATTATCCGATCATCTTCCCAAAGGAAAAAGATTACATCGTTTCACTTAGACAGGCATTGCACGAATGTCCTGTTTCAGCGGGTCAAGAATACCCAGAAAAAAAGAGAAAAATAATGGAATTAATTCCAGAGGGTTGCTATTGGAGATCTTTGCCAGAGAATTTGCAAAAACAATACATGGGTGGAAGTTATTATATGGGTGGCGGAAGGACGGGCATGGCACGTAGACTTTCTTGGGATGAACCATCCTTGACCTTGACGTGTAGCCCTGCACAGAAACAGACTGAGCGATGTCATCCGTCTGAAACACGTCCCCTAACTGTTCGGGAATATGCGCGACTTCAGACATTCCCGGATGATTGGGAGTTCGCTGGTTCTGTTGGGCAACAATATAAGCAGATTGGCAACGGTGTGCCCGTTAACTTGGGTTATCATATTGGAGAAGCAGTGATCAAAATTTTGAACAGTTAAAAAATGATCTGTTCTTTCGTAGTATTTTATTAAACAAAAAACCCGCATAAAGCGGATTTTTTATGGTTACGAGTTTGTGATCACCGTATCAATCAACCCGTATGTTTTTGCCTGTTTCGCTGTCATGAAATTGTCGCGGTCTGTGTCATTTTCAATTTTCTTTAAATCCTGTCCCGTGTGCTTTGCGAGGATTTTATTCAATTGCTCTCGCATCAGGAGAATTCGTTCTGCGTGGATCTTGATGTCCGTTGCTTGGCCTTCCATCCCACCGAGTGGTTGGTGGATCATGATCTCGGAGTTCGGAAGAGAGAAACGTTTTCCGTTTGCACCTCCGGCAAGAATGATCGCTCCCATGGATGCGGCAAGCCCCATGCAGATCGTGGAAACGTCGCAACTCACGTGTTGCATGGTGTCGTAGATTGCGAGCCCAGCAGTGACGGATCCGCCTGGGGAGTTTACGTAGAGTTTAATGTCCTTTGTTTTATCCTGACTTTCTAAAAAAAGCATTTGTGCCACAACCGTATTCGCAACTTCATCGTTAATCTGCGTACCAAGGATAATAATGCGATCCTTAAGAAGGCGAGAGTAGATGTCGTATGCTCGCTCTCCGTAATTTGTCTTTTCAATGACGGTAGGAACAAGCCAGCTATTTGTTACTTTTGAGTTTACTTCGTAGGGATTTTGCATATTTGGATTACTCGGATGGTATCGCATGTCCATTTGGCAGTCAAATGTGGAGAGTGCTAGTTAGGAGAGAAGGTCGTTGAGTTGTTTTGCATCTACGCCAACGATTCTTGGGCCAGAAGGTGTTTCTTCGATTTTTCCGTTGATTGTGAAGCCTGCGGCATTTGCATGACCTCCACCGCCCAGATTCTGCGCTAATTTTGCGATATTTCGATGGACAGAGCGGATGGATCCTTTTACGGTTCCATTGGATTGCTCGTTCAAAAAAAGGATTGTTTCGTGTTTGCCGAGGTATGTATTCAAGAAATTGGAAATACCGGATTCGGCATTTTCAGGCATTCCTTCCAAATCTTTTGTTAAGACATAGGTGATTGCAATATCATGTTTGGTGTTGACGCGAAGTCGATCAAGAATGCGCCCCCAAAGCTGAAGCGACTGAACCGTGTGAACATGGTTAATGTTGCGTTGAATGTCATGAATGCGCGCGCCGTATGACAGCATGTGACTTGCATACTCAAGCGCGTGTGCGTTTGTCGCGCCATTGGAAAAGTTTCCCGTGTCTGTCATGAGACCGGTGAGAACCGAGGTCGCCATTTTGTCGTCAACGTGGATGGAGTTTGCATCGTAGAATCGTGCGACGACTTCGGCTGTGGAGCTGGCTGATGTCATGACAATATTTAAATCGCCAAAGAGTTCGTTTGTCGCGTGATGATCAATGTTTGCGATCGTCGGTTTTGTTTTCATGTGGTCGATGTACTCATCAATTCCACAATAGGGAAGACTTCCGGAATCAAGAACAATAATGAGATCAAATTCGCGTGTAAAAAGAGCTGGATCATTGGAGATAAGATGTGAGCGATCCAAGTATTGAAACATGAGTGGCACAGGGCTTTTGCAAAAAACGACGGCATCCTTTTGCTCTCGAATCAGCCAATTGAGAAGAGAAGAACTTGAACCTAATGTATCGCCGTCCGGTTTTTGATGCGCGCAAATCAAAATATGTTCTGCCTTTTGAATGAGGAGATAGAGCTTTTTAAACGCATTTTGATAGGGATCGTGCATACGCAGGATCAAGGACTCTACGCGAAAAAAAGCATTGCGTCAACTGTATTGTGTCGGGAGGGTTTTTAGATCCACCTGTTCAGAATGCGAGGAATTGGCTACCCTATCCAGATGAATTTACGGCGTTTAGAGATTCAAGGCTTTAAAACATTTGCCCAAAAAACGGTTATTGAGTTTGTGGCAGATCAAAATGGAAAACCGGGGCTTACCGCTATTGTTGGGCCAAATGGCTCCGGCAAATCAAATATCGCGGATGCGATCCGGTGGGTAATCGGGGAACAGAGTATGCGGTTGCTTCGCGCAAAGAAATCGGAAGATCTTATTTTTAGTGGAACAACAAAAAAAGCGCGTGCCGGTTTTGCTGAGGTGACGATGACAATTGAGAATGCGAATGCAACGGGTGATGAACTTCGTGAGATTGTTATTACGCGCCGAGCGTATCGAGATGGAAAATCTGAATACGAGGTGAACAAAAAACCTGTTCGACTTTCTGATATCGTTTTATTACTCGCACAGTCAGGATTAGGTCAGCGTACATATAGTGTTATTGGGCAAGGAATGGCAGATCGAATCCTCTCCGCATCACCGGCAGAACGGAAAGAGTTTTTTGATGAAGCCGCGGGTTTACGCCCTTTTCAGATGAAACGCGCGTCTGCCGAACAGAAGTTAGATGCTTCCAAAGAAAAGCTATTGCATGCAGAATTGATCCTTCGCGAATTAGCTCCACATCTCACTTCATTGGAACGTCAGGCAAAACGACTTCAAGAACGCGATGCATTGAATCAGGAATTGGATCAACTTGAAACGCGATACTATGGTTCACAGTGGAAAACAATTCGCGGGGAAGAAGAGACGCTTGGAAAGCGAAAGGGGGAGGCATCAACAGCCGTGGCAAAGATTCGAGAGGGGTATGCGAAGCGCGAAGCGGAATTAAAAGTTCTTGAAGAACAAACAACAGACGCACCAGCAGATACATTTCAAAAACAACAGCAACTTCTTTCTGAATTACGAGAGCAACGGTCGGTCGTGCGTGAAAGCTGTGTTCGCCTTGAAGTACGCGCTCAGGCAATGAAGGAGCAATCATCCTCGTGGTCGCCATTACCAATATCAAAAATTCTGAATCGTCTTTCTGAGATTCGTGAGACATTGGATCGTGTTATTCATGAGCTTAGCTCTGAGAAGATGGATGTGGAGCGCGTGCGTGAGCTTGCGAGGGGGGCATTAAAAGCGCATTCAGATTTAACGACTGCTTTGGAGAAACCGGTTCCTGAGAAGGTGGAGACGGATCCAGTTACTCAGAAGGAATTAAGCATTTTAAAAGAAAAACTGACGAAGATCGAAGATGAATTACGGAAGGCGGAAACAGCCCTTGTCGAAGCACAGCGCGCGCAACAAAAAGAACGAACTCAGGTTTTTGCGCTTCAGCATGAGATCCGAAGTCAACGAGATGATCAGTTTAAGGCAGAACAAGAATTAAATCGTATTGAGGTTGATATGGCACGCGTTGGTGCGCGAAAAGAGGCATTTTTACAAGATATTCGGACGTACGCACAGAAGAGAGAGGCCGGTTTAGACGCGCTCGCAAATTCTGTATCAGAAGGATTTGATCGATCAAAATTGGATGAAATGGCACGAGCGCTTTCAAAAGTTCGTTCTCGGTTAGAGTGGATCGGTGGAATTGATCCCGCTGTGTTGGATGAATACGCAGAAACAAAAACACGCTTTGATCATATGTCAGAGCAAACAACAGATTTGAAAGACGCGATCCTATCACTTCAAACCGTGATTGTTGAATTGGATGAAACAATCAAAAAACGGGCAGAAGTGTCATTTCGATTGTTGAATAAAGAATTTGGTGTTTATTTTAAGAAGCTTTTTGGTGGCGGTGAAGCGGGCCTTGTTGAAATTCAGGCTGAGCCAACGGTTGATGAAGACGGAAACATTTTGAAAGAAGCTGTGACGGGGCCAGCGGGTTTTGATATCACGGCAAACCCACCAGGGAAACGCATGAAATCAATCGCGCTCTTGTCTGGAGGCGAGCGAGCGCTTACGTCCATCGCTCTTTTGTGTGCAATTATGGCGACGAATCCGTCTCCATTTGTTGTTTTGGATGAGGTGGACGCAGCTTTAGATGAGTCCAATTCCGAGAAGTATGGAGCGATCATTGAAGAGTTTGCAGAACGGACCCAATTCGTCGTCATTACTCACAACCGAGCGACAATGAATCATGCCCATGTTCTTTATGGAGTCACGATGGGGGATGAAGGTGTGTCAAAGCTCCTTTCAGTAAAATTTGAAGATATCTTAAATAAATAGCATTTTTGATCATTTTGACCATAGATTTGTCAAAATGCTTGACAGAGGGTCTTTTGATTTTTATACTGTGCTTAGTCCCTTATGAGAACGGGTTGTGTTCAATACCCAGTCTCCTCCGGCGTCTCACTTGACACGCCCAAAAAAACGTGATAAAAATAAACATCACCTCGACAATTCTTTCCCCTGGCGTATGACGTCAAGGCGGAAAATAAAAAATGATTGGACACGCGACAAACGTCGGGTGGGGTCACTTTGTATATGAGACCTGAAACAATCCGCATCCACGACAAGCATGGGACTTGTTCGTAGGCTTTCGCAGGTTTTCGGACTCGCGGTTTCCTACAAAGAAGTTTCTTGGAGGCGGATTGTTTCAGGCCTTATTTTTTTTCAAATGAAAAGGGTGCGATATGAAAGCAACTGTTGTATTGATTGAGGATGGAAATTGTATTCTTGAGTGTGAAGATGGGAAGCGTATTCAGCTTCCGTTTTTTGTATTGGAAGGAACTCCGGAGGTTGGGAAGAAGGTCGAGTTTCGCGCTGTCGTTCTTCAAGCACAGAATGCAGGGCAAATCGATTTTGCGAAAGACCTCATTAATGAGATACTGCAGGAATCAGAATCGTAGTTTGATAGATGGTTTTTAGAAAAAATTGATTTTCTTCTTTTGAAACGTTATATGATAGACGAACAAAAAAATACATTAAAACTTGGAGCGATTTGGGCTTCTGTTCTTTTCGTGTCTATCACATGCGTTGTGGCTCTTTTTGTGGGCGCTGAGTTTGGGTATTCACGTCTCTACGAAAATAGGATCTACCCTGGTACTCGAGTATATGGCGTTCGTGTGAATGGTTTGACTCGTGAAGAAGCCCGCGAAACAGTGCAAAAGCAAATTGATACAGAGCTTGTGCACGGATTTCGTTTTGTGTTTGTTGGGCAAGAAGTTCAATTGCAAAGTACGTTGCTTTCTACAGATCCGGACGCATCAAGAGATTTAATCCGATATGATGTTGAGCATGCGGTTGACGATGCATATGCGATTGGAAGGAATCGATCTTGGCTTCAAAATGCAGTTACCCAGCTCGCGGTTCGTGTCCGTGGTGCAAATGTGGTTGGAAATATCTTCCTAGACGAAGCCGTTCTTCATGATTCTCTGTTGGTTGCGTATGAGGAAAAGCTAAAGCCACCACAGGATGCGTCGTTTTCATACGTCATTGATTCTGCGGGTGTTCCGTTTATTCATATCGAGAATGAACGGAGCGGATATATTCTTGAGATAGGAGATGCGCTTGAAACTCTTCGTTCACAAGCCGAGGCGTTAAATTTTCAGCCAATCGCGCTTCGCGAGACACGTTCAGAGCCTTCCATATTTCGAGTTGATCTTGAGCCGATTCTTCCTGAAGTCGAACTTTTCCTTCAGCGTCCTGCGCTTACATTCACCTACTCTGGAAAATCGTATGTGTTTGGACCGGCAGAGTTTTCGGGATGGATTGTTCCACGGCGAGGCGAAGATGGCGTGATGCATATCGCATTTGATGAAGCGCGTTTTGCGGAATCGATTCACACGCGTATTCCAGACTTGGAAAAAGAAGTTGTAAATGGAAACTTAGTTATTAAAGATGGAGTCATCGATTCGTTCACACCGGGGCAGAATGGAAATACACTCAATGCATCTTCAACACTTGCAACGGTTTGGGGGGAGTGGCCGGAGAAAACAACATTTTCAATTGATACGGAAGTGATTCTCGCCTCGTTGCTTGGTGATGATCCGGAGCGTTTGGGTATTCGCGAAATCATTGGTGTTGGAACTTCGAATTTTGCAGGATCGCCTCAAAATCGACGGAAAAACATTGCCTTGGGAGTTGAAAAAGTAAATGGAACGATTATTCCACCGGGTGAGGAGTTTTCGCTGTTAAAAACATTAGGACCTGTTGATGGGGCGCATGGGTGGCTGACGGAATTGGTGATCAAAGGAAATAAAACAATACCTGAATTTGGTGGCGGATTATGTCAGATTGGAACAACCGTATTCCGTGGCACCATGGATTCAGGATTGAAAATTATAGAACGTCAAAATCATTCGTATCGTGTGAGTTATTACGAGCCAGCGGGAACCGACGCAACGATTTATGAACCAGCGCCGGATTACCGTTTTTTGAATGATACAGGCAATTACATTTTAATTAATGGGTACATTCGAGGAGATGAGGTTGTCTTTGAATTTTGGGGAACGAGCGACGGTCGTACGGTTGAGCCTCGTACGCCAATTATTTACAACATCACGCCTCCGCCCCCAATGAAGCTTATTGAAACATTGGATTTACCGCCTGGAAAAAAGAAATGCACAGAGTCGGCACATGCTGGAGCAGATGCGAGTCTGAAATACATTGTGAATTATAAAGATGGCACAACATTTGAAGAGGAGTTCATCAGTCATTACCGACCGTGGCAGGCCGTGTGTCTCGTTGGCGTTGAAGAGTTATCCGTAAATGCAACAAGTACAGGGTTAGGAGAGTAGTTCTTCCCCCTTGTGACTTGCTCCCGTATACTACAGGCATGTTGGAACAGGAAAATTGGTTTTCTCAAGATGAAGGGGAGCTTTCACTCGATGTTTTTCGTGATGGAGATGATCTTGTTATACGATCTTTGCTTGCCGGAGTGACGCAAGATGATCTCGATATTTCATTACATGACGACCTGCTTACAATCCGAGGAGATCGAAAGTCAACGCGAACAATTCAAGAAAAAGATTGGGTCACTCAAGAATGTTATTGGGGAGCTTTTAGCCGATCACTTGTTCTTCCATTTGATGTTGATTCGGAACACGTCAACGCATCCATGGAAAATGGCATTTTAGAAATTCGTATACCAATTCAAAAGCAAAAAAAATCCGTTCAAGTACGGTTTGTCGAAGGGCGATAGAAAGTGTGGAGTGAAGAGTGCAAAGCGTGAGGCGTGGAGCGTGGAGCGCAAGGCGCGAAGCGCGAAGCGTGGAGCGTTGTATTTTTTTTTGTCATCCTTTCCGAATGCGTTCGGGGGGAACTCGGAGAAAAACAGTGTGCCATCTTCTAACTTATGATTCTCCCCTTGGAAGGGGAGATACAGAGGGGTATCGAAAAAACCTCCCCGCTCCCCTCCTTAGTAAGGAGGGGGTTGATCTTATCTAAAGAGCACTCATAAGGAGTATCCCTATGATTATTCCAAATTCCCTTCTATGAAAATCGGATGTCCGACACCCAATCAAACGGACACCCCGTGTCCCAGTTTCATCAAACCTTCAAAACTCCTAACCTATTAATCTAATGGACAGGGGTTTGGGGGTCGCCTGCCTGTTTGAGTGATCTAGCGATAGCGTTGAACGAGTTCAGCC
>JANLIO010000060.1 GCA_024654265.1 bacterium
GAAGGGTGACACCGGACCGCAGAGCGAGAAGGGAAAGGCCGGACCGCAAGACGTGAAGGGTGACACCGGACCGCGAGGCAAGAAGGGTGACACCGGACCGCAAGGCAAGAATGGCGAGAGGGGTGACACCGGACCGCAAGGCGCAAAGGGTGACACCGGACCACATGGCATGAAGGGTGACACCGGACCGCAAGGCAAGAGGGGTGATACCGGACCGCAAGGCGCAAAGGGTGACACCGGACCACATGGCATGAAGGGTGACACCGGACCGCAAGGCGAGAAGGGTGATAAAGGTCTCTTAGGAGAAAAAGGAGCTAACGGCCACGTGGGTGATGTTGGTCCCGTCGGGCCACAAGGAGGACAAGGAAGACAAGGAGAAAAAGGATCCAAGGGAGACCCTGGTGCAAATGGAAAATCCAGTCTCGAGAAACGAGACTATCTCCAGATCGTCCTACTTTGCTTGGGTGTTTCTATCGTGACGTCTGGCGTCGTGAGTAGGTACACCGCCAACTCATCCGCTGAACGAGCGAGAGTGGCGATGGAAGAACGCATCACTCGCCTTCCTCGCCCGGTGGCGCCGAGGTACCCGTTGACCCAATCAACGCAAGTGCAGGTTGCACCCTCTGCAGAACCAGCGCCCGTTCCGGATCTCACGAATCGACAGATCCAAGTAGTCGTTTCTCGGGAAGGTTCGAAAAGCCACGGCACGCTCACGTGCTATTGGTCGGAGGACTGGGAGAACGACCCCGTGGACTGTGCGGGTCTCACGGTTCCCGAAGGCACCGTGCGGGGAGGAGATCATAACGGCAAAACGTGCTACGACGTCACGAAGTGCCAACTGAAACAATAACAATCTCAAGGTGAGTGTGGCTCCTCCTCCACGCTTTCCGGCGGTCCTATTGCAACTCTTGCGACGGGGCCGTTTTTTTATTTCAAAAATTTCTCAATTTCCTTTGTCGCCTTCTGAATTTTAAGAGCAAATACGATGCTGACAAGACCAAAAAAAATAAAGAATGCGCTCACAAGGTACACGAAGAATGCGGGATACATGATAAAAATAACAGCCGCAACAACAAATCCAGCACCTGCTAAAAACAACTGATTGATCAAATGGTAAGCAACAACATGAAGGGCATTTTTGTATTTCATATATAGGAATTTAGAATTTGGAATTTAGAATATGGAATAAGTAAGATAGAGTTATTTCGTATGTATTTCGGCGCGGATTTTTTCTGCCATTTTTGAGAGTTCTTCGTCAGATGCGTTTGGACTCATGGCATTAAGATCGTGCGGTTTTGAAATTGGAATAAGTTTAATATGCGCGTGCGGAACATCTAGCCCCTCAATAACAAGCGCCACCTTCGCACAACCCGTTGCACGACGAATCGGTTCGATAAGCTTTTTTGCTGAAAGAAGAAAATTGCAATATTCATCATCCGCCATATCAAATGGAGAATCAACTTCTTTTTTTGGAACAATAAGAGTCATACCCGGTTGCACTGGGCGGATATCCAAAAAAGCGAAGAATTGATCATCTTCCCAAATTTTATGGCATGGAATCTCCCCTTGAATAATCTTCGTAAAAATAGATGCCATACTTCTGCTATTATAGAACGAATCGCATTTAACGTATAATCAGGGTGCCTCATATGAATCAATTTAAAAAATCCCTCTCTTTCGCGCTTATTCTCGTAACCTGGTTTCTACAAATTCAACCAGTACTTGCAAAAACACCGTTCGCCATCCAACAAGCCGTTGTGTGGGTTCACTGTGGAAATCGGCAAGGTTCAGGTGTGGTAATTAACGGTGAAGAAGGATACGTCCTTACAAATGCACATGTTCTTCTCAACCTCGACACAATGGAGCCGGATGATTGCGAAGTGGGGTTTATTACTTCATCTTCAAACCCAAAACCCGATATTTTCTACTGGGCAGATTGGAAAACGTATGTTTTTGATGACAACGAAAATCGAGACTTCGCCATCCTCCAAATAACAGACGCGCAACAAGCAAGATACATCTCTCCTTTCCCTTTTATTAAAACAGACGAATTTTCGCACGTGGACGATCCGATTTCTATTATCGGGTTTCCAGGAAAAAACCATGGACTGCAACAAGAAACAAGTGGTTCCATCATCGGCTTAGAACAGGGTATCGTCAAAACAGACGCCGAGATCACACCCGGAGTATCAGGAGGCGCCGGAATCAATGGTGAAAACAATCTAACCGGTATCGCGACTCGCATCCTTCTTCAGCAGACAAACGGTGTTGAAGAAATTATTGATTACGAACTTGTTGATATTCGCGCAATTCTAACGTGGCTGGATACATTTGGCGTCAATGTTCACGATAACTATATCGTTCATGCAAACCCGGATCAGTATCACCTTCCAGAGGCACTCTTCACTCCGAATTCGCTCAATTGTTCACTACTTGGACGAAGCATCCACGACCCAGCGGTGTACTGCTTGCGTGAGGATGGGACTCGATCAATTTTTCCAAATAAAAATATCTACTTCTCCTGGTTCGCCGATTTTTCTGGAGTTGAGACCTTATCTGACATTGAGCTCGCTCAATTCCAACTTACCTCAAATATCACGATGAAACCCGGCTCCTTGATAAAAATTCAAAGCGACCCACGAGTCTACATTGTGTCGGATATTGACGGTAAATTACGCTGGATCCGCAATGAACAAGTTGCCGTGGATCTATACGGCGAGAGCTGGGCAGGCTTTGTTACCGATATCCCTGTCACCTTCTTTACAAACTATCATCTTGGTCCGCCTGTGGACTAATTCCACGAAATATTGCCGTAAATACCTATCTATGATAATCTCCTGCCGCAATACAAATGGATCGGTGGTGTAGCTGGTTAACACGTCGCCCTGTCACGGCGAAGATCGCGGGTTCGAGTCCCGTCCGGTCCGCCATATAAAAATGCCTCGTTTTACGAGGTATTTTTATATCTACAAACTCACACATTTAAATCTGATTTTTTTCTCGTTACACGGTTCGAATCTCGATTCTTGTATCTTCGCCCTGAACAATAACACCGACGATACGCGTTTTTACCTTGACGACTCTCGTTTTCACGAGATGTGCTAAGGCAATTTTTAAGAATGTTTCCAATTTTCCTTTTTTAACAACCATTGATTCAACTCCCCACAAAAGACGAAGTTGCCGTGCTCGTGTCGCATCCCAAACGCATGCAAAGAGAGGTGCCTCAATGCGGACGGAAGAAATCTCTCGAATTCGCTCCCCGTTTGGTTCACATACGATAATCGGCGGGTTCTCCATTGACTCTGCTAAGACTTTCAACGTCGGACCTAAATCAAATCCAATTTTCTTCGTCGTTGGGAACTCGACCGTATCAACATCATCAAATCGCGACTCCTCCATTGCGAGAATCGTATCTGCCATCATTTGAACAGCCTGCACCGGATTTTGGCCAACCGCGCTCTCTCCCGAAAGCATCACCGCATCCGCATGATCCTCAACTGCATTTGCAACATCCGAAACCTCGGCTCTTGTTGGACGGGAGTTTTGAATCATGGATTCCAACATGTGTGTCGCAACAATTACCGGTGTATTCGCCGCGCGACATTTTGCAATAAGTTCCTTTTGAATAACAGGAACATCAGAAGCATTGACCTCAATCCCCAGATCACCTCGCGCGATCATGACAGCATCCGTGTAACGCAGAATTTCATCAAATCGTTCCAACGCTTCTGGTTTTTCAATTTTTACAACTATTTTTATGGCTTTCCCTGCCTTTCCTTGACTATCAAGCAATCGTCGAAGATCTTTTACATCTTCCGCGGAACGAACAAATGAAAGCGCAACAAAATCCACCCCAAGCTTTACACCAAACCGCGCATCCGAACGGTCTTTATCGGATAATGCCGGAACCTTTAGATGAGCTCCCGGAATGTTCAAACCTTTATGAGACATCAGGACACCGCCTTGAACAACGTCCGTATGAATTCTCCGGCCTTCTACGCGCGTAACTCGTACTTCCAGTTTTCCATCATCCAAAAGGAGCTTATCCCCTTTTTTCAAGTCTTCATGCAAACGTGAAAGCGTGACATGAATATCCCCTTCCTCAGGATGCTCAGCTGTGGAAAAAACAATCTCTTTTCCAGCAACAAGTCGAACCCCCTTTTCTGGAAGATCGCCAACGCGAATCTTTGGACCCTGTAAATCTTGCAAAATCGCAAATTCCTTTCCGAGTTGCTTTCCGGCAAGCCGAACATTGCGTGCTAATTTTTCATGCTCCTCATATGCACCATGTGAAAAATTAAGCCGAACAATATCCATCCCTGCCCTCCCCATCCGAACCAATGTTCGAACATCCTTGGACGATGGGCCAAGCGTACAGATTATCTTTGTTCTTTTGTGCATGAAACAAGTATATCAGGTCTGAAAGGAAAATGTGACGCATCACGAAGCTCCAAAATCAAAGAGACCAGATACTAGCCTTCAAAAAAATACACGAACAAAATCCAAACACAACAAAACGATATTGACCCGGAGTCAAGGTCCAACCTCCAGAGTCAAGGTCCAACCTCCGGAGTCAAGGTCCAACCTCCAGAGTCAAGGTCCAACCTTGATATTTCTTTATAGACCTTGCTATTTCTTTTAAAATTTCTGTGGATAACTCCGTCTCTAGAAATGACGATCGTCATTTCTAGAGACATCGCTTTTTAATAAAATATGTTCTTTGCTGATGTTTCTTTCTATAATGCCATTCCTACATGTGACGATCGTCATATGTAGGTACGACACGAATTATTTAAAAATTCGTTGCTCTGTGTACAAAAAACAACTTCGTGTCACATCCAATCATACTAATCCCTCCAGCTCTTTCGTGAATGACTCAACGTCGCTAAACGATCGGTATACGCTTGCAAATCGAATGTATGCCACTTGATCAAAATCTCGTAGACAGCGTAGAACAATCTCACCAAGACGAACGGTTGTAATCTCTTCACCGGATTCTTTTTGAATTTCGCGCTCAATGCCGTACATCAACGAACGAAAGTCGCTCTCTTCTGTATTGCGCTTATACAATGCACGACGCAGTCCTTCTTCTATTTTTCCTCGAGAATATGCCTGACGTGATCCATCTCGCTTCACAACGCATAAATCAAGGAGCTCTACTTCCTCAACTGTAGAAAATCGGTGCTCACATGCATCGCAAGATCTTCGACGCCGAATGAGTGTCCCGTCAGTCGCCATACGAGAATCCACGACCTTTGTCTCACTTCCACTACACATCGGACAATGCATATAAAAATAATAGCACAATAACTTTCAAATTGACGCTTATTTGGAAGTATACCTCGCCTAAGTAGGGCTTTCGTAGACTTTTATGAGATAACTGAATATTCCAAATTCCACATTCCACATTTCCTTTGATTCTGGATCCCCGGGTTAAACCCGAGGATGACAGATATATTCCAAATTCTCTTTTAGAATCAAGACAACTCACTCTACATCATCTTCTTTCTAATAAATGCTGGAATTTCAAGCTCATCGTCTTCTTTTGACTCTGCAGTGCTTGAAACAACTCGCTGAGGTGCTGGAGGTGGATCAGGGCGTCGCTCTTGAACAGGCGTGTATGCAGGAGCTTGTACGTGTGGCTGAACAGCTGAAGGTTGTGGTTCACGTCGCAATGGCGCCTCTTCGTATTCAACAGGCTCCGCTCGTTTAACCTGTCGTACAGCAGACTGTGAGGCTCCAAAATTCATACGCTCTAAGGTATCCGGTATGTGAACCTGCGAACCAGAAACTGATCCCATCTTTTGCTTCCGATCAGGTCGAACATCAAAACCTGTGGCAATAACCGTCAATTTCACTTCGTCCTTTAATGACTCATCAATGATGGCGCCAAAGATAACCTTCGCGTCCGGATCTGCGGATTGCGTGATCACCTTCGCCGCCTCCGACACTTCGTACATGCCGAGGTTCGATCCTCCAGTAATCGTGAAAAGAATGCCCTTCGCTCCATCAATCGACACCTCAAGAAGAGGTGACGCAATCGCCGCTTTCGCCGCATCTGACGCGCGATTGTCGCCCTGCCCTCGTCCGATCCCCATCAATGCCGATCCTCGATCTGACATAATGGCGCGTACGTCCGCAAAGTCAACGTTGATTAATCCAGGGACAGTAATCAATTCTGAGATACCTTGCACACCCTGACGAAGAACATCATCTGCAATTTCAAACGCATCAATCAATGTTGTTTTACGATCTATAATTTGAAGGATGCGATCATTCGGAATCGTGATCATCGTGTCCACAGCGTCTGCCATTCGCTCGTAGGCTTCTTCAGCAACCGTCTTTCGTTTTGCACCTTCAAAGGCGAATGGACGCGTGACAACGGCAACCGTAAGAGCGCCCATCTCGTGCGCGATCTCTGCGATTCGTGGTCCAGCACCTGAGCCTGTTCCGCCACCAAGACCACACGTGACAAATACCATGTCCGCTCCCTTTAGCGCTGCTCGGATCTCTTCTTCACTTTCGTCTGCCGCGCTAGCTCCAACGTCAGGATCCATTCCAGCGCCAAGTCCCTTTGTTACCTCTTTTCCTAAATGGATCTTTGTTCGAGCCTGTGAGTGATGAAGCGCCTGCACATCCGTATTCATGACAATAAAATCGACACCGCGAATTTTAGAGACAATCATGCGGTTTACCGCTGAGCCCCCAGAACCGCCAACGCCAACAACCTTGATGTTTGCGAAGGTCTCTATCGGTGGATGAATCTGCGCCATAGGGTGTGAATACAAAATGTAATCAATTTACGCTTTAACGAATCAATTTCGTATTCGTTAAAAGAATACCACCACCTTACAAAGGTGGCGTATGGTCGTCAACCTCCTCTAAGAAGAGTCTGTCTATGGCAAAAAACTTTTAAAAACTTTTTTAAAGGGACTCGAAACTTTTGACATTAAATTGCTTGCGCCCCCACCTCGTGAAGAACTTCGCGATCCACCTCCAGCACCCTGTTTTTCGGCATCAAATCCCCACATCACAAGACCAACCGCGACACTAAAGCGTGGGTCATGTACCAGCTCTGGCATTGACGTTTCAACTTGTGCCACGCCGTACGAGCACGGAAGTTGCAATACGCGCTTTCCAACTTCCACCATTCCGGGAAGCTTCGCACCACCACCGGTTAGGATAACTCCCGCTGGCAACAATCCAGAACGATCAATTTTCTTTAACTCAAGTTCAACTTTTTCAAATAATTCTTCAATACGTGCTTCAATAATTTCACCAATGTATTGTAGTGAAACGATTTCAGAAGATTCTCCGCCAAACGCGCGTACATCAATTTCAGATCGAGGATCAATTGTTTCCGGCAATGCAGAGCCATGCGCTCGCTTTATCTTTTCCGCAACATCCAACGAGACACGTAGCCCAATGGCAATATCAGACGTAACGTGTTCAGAACCAATTGGGATTGTCGTTGTGTACAGCAAATCACCATCTTCATACACAGCGATCCCAGTGGTTGATGCACCGATATTTAACACACAGACACCCAATTCTCGCTTTCGCAAATCTGTAACAGCCTCAAGCGCGGCGAGCGGTGCATAGACAAGCTCCGTGATGTCGAGTCCGGTTCGAAATACCGCCTTTGTAAGATTACGAACCTGACCCAACATTCCTTGTACAATCTGAGCTTCGACCTCCAAACGAATCCCCTGCATACCAACAGGATCCTTTATTCCACCCTGCCCGTCGATTGAAAATGATCGCGCTAAAACATGTAAAATCTCTTGATTCGCTTGGTTCGTAAAAGCTCGTGCTGCCTCCAAAACGCGAGTAACATCCTCAGATCGGATATCTCCATCAGGACGTGAAACGCCAATAACACCTTTTGCTTCCAATGCCGAGATGTGAGTTCCGCCGATTCCAACATATGCCTCTTCAATTGGAACTCCGATCAAACGCTCTGCCTGTTCCAAAGCATGTGAAATGGCAGAGACAGCATCTTCAAATGAACTGACATTCCCTTTTGAAATACCAGAAGAAGGCGCTTCTGTAGCACCGATAATATTCAAAGAAGGGCGTCCTTCAGCTAAAAAGGAAACCTGCCCAACAGCCACACGGATGTGTGAGCTTCCGAGATCCAGTCCGACAAGAAGTCGTTCTTTCATAAACGTACAAGCGTGGACGCATAGGGACCCAAAATAATGATCCCAATAATAAGAGCAAAAAGAGACACCAGAAATACTGCTGCTGCCATCAGATCTTTAATGTCACGCACGTACGGATGCAAACGTGGTTTAAACAAATCAAGCATGCGCTCCACCGTGCTGTTCACTAATTCTAACACAAGGACAGCACCTACCGCCACTAACAACAACGCGCGTTCACCGTTTTGGAGTGGGAACATGAATAATAAAATAAAAACAACAAGCGCCATTGCCATCTGAATTCGAAAACTATGCTCAGACTTTAAAGCGATCCGCACACCGCGTAACGCATGTTTTAAACTGGAAAATATTTTCATGTGAATTTTTAGCTTTCTAAAACCCTATGGACTCCCCGCTCCTGTTTTCCAAACATCTCTTTCTCCTCCAAACGAGTTCGATGGTCGTACCCAAGAAGATGGAGCGTGCCGTGAATCAACAGTCGGATCATTTCCTCCTTTCGCGAAATACTTCGCTGATCCGCTTGCCGTATCGCATATGAGCTCGCAATAAAAATATCTCCCCACTCTTTTTCCCCCGGCGGGCTCACTTGTGACGAGAAAGAGAGAACATCTGTCGGTTTTGTCTTTCCCGTGGCATAGCGATTCAACTTTGAGATTTCCGACTCACGTACAAATCGAACTGAAATGCTTCCACGCTCTTTTCGACGAGCGACCCGAAACGCCATATGGAGCGATGCACGAACATTCTGTGACGTGATCCCCGCGGGAAGACGTCCGGAAATATTAATGTTCATAACTCGCTTGTCGTGGCATTTGATGGTTCCAAAAGCAAAGGCTCCGTTATCGGAAGTTCAACGTTTGGCATTCCACTCAATTGTAATGAGTTCAGCATCATGGCAAATGTTGTTCGGAAATTAATATACGGCTGACCTTTCAGGTTATACGTAAACAGAAAGACGCGATCATCCCATGGGATCATCGTCATCATAAGATCCTTTGTCATCTTCCCGACATATCCACCTTTTGATCGATAGTCCAACAACTCTTGCGCTAAATCTCCAAACGCATTCACATACCAATCAGCTAAAGAAAGTCGATTTGGATTCTCACGAATTTCCAAACGAAAGGTTTCTCCATGCCCAGATGTTATCGTCGCGTCTGTCCCCTGCGGTGTCGCCTGACTCATTGTCCATGATGCGGGGAAGCTAATCACCCATCCGACCGCCCCCTCCTGTACACGGACAAGGCTGGAGTCCAAAAGGCGAACTGGCGCAATTCCGCCGGGATTATATAAATGAAATACTTCATTTCCATCTAAGAAGCTATCTTTATCCGAATCTTGATTTTGAGGATCAGTCCCATACAAACCTTCCTCGACATCAGTCAGCCCATCCGAATCTGCATCAAGCCCGGTCGGCGGAAGCGCGGATATTGTAGAAACAGGCTCAGCTCTCACGATCGCAGTCACCTCATCGCTTGGCTCAGAATCACCACCGGCATTCATTGCAATCACGCGATAGGCATACGTTTCTTCGGCTGAGACCGAAACATCCAAAAAGCTGGTGCTGTTTGGAGGAAGACTCGTAATCGGAACAAAGATCCCCGTTGTTCCAACACGTCGCTCAATACGAAATCCCGCCTCATTATCCGAAGCGTCTTCCCATGCGATAGAAATGCTCCGCGGTGATGTTGAAGTTGCTGACAAAGAAACTGGTGTTTCCGGTGGCGACGGGATAACCGGTGCAGGAGGCGTTTGAACAACAACCGTTTCCGACGAGCCAAAAAGAAGATCCTTGTTAAAATAGACAAATCCACCACCGATAACAAGAAGGAGGAGGACGATCGCAATGAGCACAGGCCCTCGTTTTTCCCGATGTGGTGCCTGTGGAACTGGTGATGGCGCTGGTGTTGCCGTTGGCGCCGGTGTTCGCTTCGTAACATCTTTTCGAAGAGCAGCGCCGTAAAATTCATCCGGGATGGTGTGAATTTCGGGCTCGTTTTCTTTTTGTGAATTCTGATCCTCCTGTTTTTGTGCGTCACCTAACACAGCGTCTCCTTGTTGAGGCGCTGAATTATTAGAATTTATTTCTTGTTGTTCCGTATCTGCCATACTCGCTATATTTGTTCGATGTTCTTACTCATCATTTTAAAAACCGTTGGGAAATCAATCCGGCCAGAACCGTTTGTCATCAAACGCACGCTGATAATTGAGGAATCATCTGTCACATACGTTGTTCTCCCATCGCTCGTCATCCAATACGAATCACCTGATTCAGTCGTCCCCTGCACAAGCGAAGCAAAATCAACACCTGAAACATTTGATCCAAACCAGTCTTCAAATGTAAGAATCCTTGGTTTTTGATCAAAATGAACGTGTAACGTGTTCTCCGTTGCTGTTTCAACAATAAAATCACCCAAAATGACAGGGTCTTCCTGAAGAACCCACGATGTCGGAAGGAAAAGTCGCCACATCGTTCCAATATCAACGAACGCAAATGAGCGTGAATCAATAAGACGAGCACCAGAGACAGAAGGATCGTATCCGCTTTCGACTTCACTCCCATCATCAAACGTATCGCCGTCAGAATCCGCAAGTACGCGACTTGTTCCAAAAACGTCCTCCTCGGCATCAGTCAACCCATCACTATCCGTATCTTGCGATACAACTGCCAATGCCTCCGGAACAAGCGTATCAGCCGGTTCTTCCGGCACGGGCTCCGGCTCAGCAGGAGGTGAAATTGAAGGAGGAATTATTTCCGGTGGCAAAACAGGAGGTTCTTCGATAATTGTTTGCACAGGCGCAACAACAACTGGCGCAGTCACAGGCTCTTGGCGAATAAAGAAATACCAAACTCCGCCACCAATAACGCCCACGAATATCAAGATTGCGATAACAATACCGATAATCTTCCCAGCTGAACCCTTATTCTCAACCGCTTTAACCGGTGTTTCGCCGGAAGCGGAAGAAGTTGATTCCTCACTCGGAACTTCATCCATTCCTGCAAACATATCCTCGGGCTCATTCCCAGGGCGCGATGTTCCCGGTTCGGCAGGAGCAGG
Organism: bacterium; assembly: GCA_024654265.1. Taxonomy (GTDB): domain Bacteria; phylum Patescibacteriota; class Patescibacteriia; order 2-12-FULL-60-25; family 2-12-FULL-60-25; genus JANLIO01. Next base: position 11,225 of record JANLIO010000060.1, read on the forward strand.
CGGAACAGCAGGTGGCTCTTGAACTTCTGTCGGAGGAGTAATTGGTACATCGCTCGCCTTGTCCTGCATCACAGGGCGAGGAGCATTTTTTGGAGGAGGTGCTTTCCCCGGTTCAACCGGGAGATTTTGTGGAGGTTCGTCAAACATATGTTCCTATTGTATCAGATATTAGAAATCACTTATAAATTAAAATCTGTCGTCCTAAATACGATCCACAGGATTATTTTCTGGCACAGGATCCCCCTCTTGCCACGGACGCTCAGGAATATACGAATCCAAAGGCGTTGTCCCCGGTGGAAGCCCGACTGTTGCATCCGTCTGGACCGGCCCAGCCGATCCCCCCTGAAAATATCCTTGTCGTTTTAAGACCAAAAACCCAACAACACCAACAGCACCAATCAATACAATCAACACAATAACAAGCACAATATTTGATCGTGCTCTCGGCGGTTTTGAAGGCTGAACCTGAAAACCGCTTAATTGAGGACTAGTAGTTTGCTCTGGACCATTGGGCATAATTTGGTGGTTCTTTTTCACATGTGGCTGATGCGCCAAACAAGGACTTACAATATGTAATATCTTTCTGCGCGATACCCTTACATTGATAATACAATTCATTTTGGCTCATACAGTAATTCACTTTTTGATTCGTGCCCTTAAATTGACTTTCATACAATGCGGTTCCTGCCGGACGTCCTTCGTGTAACATATTTAAGATTGTAATTTCCCCGTTTGTAACATTGACATCACCAATGTACCAGAATTTACAATTCTCCTTCTTACAATCCGTTTTAACATCTTGTGCCGTTATTGTGACAAATTGTTTATCTGTTGAGATTACAGCTGAAAATCCCGCCTCCTGCAAAAATGGCTTCATATCCTTATTGAAAATTGATCCATTTAACTGCGGATACACACTCTGAATCCAATAATCCCACATCATGTGAATCGGCTCCGTTGATCCGGAAAATGGAGCGTACCGCACATACGTGGTCAATGGACCCTTCTGATAAAACTCGCACGAATCCCACCATGTTTTTTGGCATGGAACTGGGGAACATGATCCTCCCGTTGTAAGACACGCCGACTTTTCCGTTTCACCCCCACACAGACTTGGCGCCGTTGTACAAATCCCATTTTTTTCTGGTTGTGGTGGATTTGCTGGAAAAATACAGTCTTGATTGGTAATACATACTTGTTTGGCTTTATAACCTCCCGCACACTTCTTTTGACCTGCCGTACTGCATGAACTGATTGTCACGCCCTTTTGACATTCCTGAACGCTCCCCCCATTCGCTAAACAAGCTGTATTTCCTTCAACCGGACACCCGTTCCACGTATTGCTTACAAATTGTACCTTCTCTCCGACTTGATGTGGACAATAGTTCCATGCATATGGCAACTGACTAATATCAGGATTCCCTTGCGTTTGCGGTGCCCATGTAATGTCACGACTACACTGATGATTCGAGGCGGGTCGCGCATTATAGTCACACGTTGTCGCATTATAACTCGCCGGATAATTCGGGTTACTTAACTCCGTATCTGTTGGCACCGTATATCCAGATGGAAGAATCAAATGATTCCCAAATCCTCCGGGTTGAATGCCGGCCTCTTCACTCTTCTTCTGCCCCGGCTGTGGCTCTACATCCTTCTCCCACAAAACAGTCATATACGCCTCCCCAGCTCCCGGCTTTGGATACAGATAAATACGTCCGTCTTTCTTTGGAATGACAACCTCCTCATAATTTGAAGAACCAAACGTTTTTGTTTCAAGTGGCCAATATCCTCCGCGATTTTTCTCATTTACATCGTTTGGCGCGGTCCAAGGAGGGAATTGATTGCCACCACACGCTGTCCCTTGATGTTGCGCGTTCGTACATGGATTATCATCGTACGAATCAATAACAAGTTTATACAAACCGCACTGACTTCGCTCATTCAAACCCGTCACTTTGAAGTTTCCATTTTCATCACTTGAAAATTGATTTACGAGTACGCCTTTATACATCAATGAAATGCGAGCAAATGGAATAACCTGATTATACACAGCATCGATAAGCTGTCCTTCAACCGTTCCGTTTCCATTTTCATCACTGCATTTTCCACATCCGCCAAACGTACACTGTGCGCTACACATCACGAGTTCCGGCGTATCATTCACCTTCACGCCAATCCCGAGCGACGGTCCTTTTTCTCGAACGCATTGCCAGAACTCGGCAACGGTGGGCGCTGGATCAGCAAAAAGAACGTGAGGAGCGGCAGGTGGTTCAGAGCATTTCATTCCTAAACAATTTTTATATGCAAGATAATCATAATAATTCAACTCATTAAACTGTTTACACAATGATTTACCGACATCTTTAACTTTTTTATCTGTCGACGAATCCAGTGGGATGACATCTGGATTTGAGCCGTTCAATGCAAAATCAAATCCAATTGATGAGCACGATACATTTGATTGTTTTGATTGTCGGCACGGAGGGCTTTCACATGTTGAACTGATATATGTACAAGTTTGCGGGATCGCAATTGTGGACTGGCACGCAAGAAGACCAATGTAATTCACATCTGGAAGATCCTTATTCCCATCGCACTGTTCCGGCCCGTTCAAAGATTCGTCCCCGCAATACCCACCGGACGATGCCAAGAACTTACATTGCGTGGAGCACGATGAGCAGGACGAATTATAATCTGCCGAGCAAGTTACTTTTCCATTCTGCGAACCCGCATCACACTCTTCCACTCCAATAAATGGCTTTGCATCTCCACACACGTTTTTCGTACAAAGTGATGTACATGCATTCGTGTCTCCGTTTTCACCACCGTTATCGCATTGCTCTGCCGGCGACTGGATAACGCCATCTCCGCAAAATCCGGCGACTTTACATGATGACCAGCCTGTAAAGTTACACGCTTCGATCCCACCCGCGTTGCAGGTACGAACGTGCTCAGTCGGGAACGTAAGACATGCGCCTGGGATTTGCCCAATCGAACAATCTTCATTCGCAACACAGCTCGTTACAAACTCTTGCGCTGAACGACAGTAATTCTTTCCTCCGGGTTCATTGGTACAATCCGCATCTTTTTGGCACACCTTATTGTCCTTTGATGTTTTTGTACTTGTATAATTTTGCGTCACACATTGCTTCAGCGTGGTTGCGCATGCCTTTGCCGTCTTATTCACGCAGGTTGCGAGTGGATCATTCCCCGTTGCACACGTCCCGCCCTTTCCACACTCCTCATCCTTTTCACATGGCGTACCCGCATTTGGGGATCCGGCCGTACAAATCGCCTTTGCCGTCTTCTCGCTCTGACCGTCACATTGCTCAGGACTTGTGATGATTTTATCTCCGCAATACGGCGCACTACTCTTGCAATCTAATCCGCAACTCGTTGGGACCGAGCACCCTTTTCCGCAGTATTGTCCATTTTGCGCGCCAAGATCACACAATTCGCCCGGTGAGATCTGCCCGTCTCCACAAAACGCCGAATACCCTTTGCACTGAATGTTGCAGTGTCCATATGTTCCATTTAGCGCGCCGTCATCACATGACTCTCCACCTGACACACACTTCCCATCAGTAATATTTTGTTTTGGATCTCCGGCGCACTCAGAATCAACGGTACATCCAAGCGTATTTCGCACACCCCCGCTACAAATTTTATCAATCTTTCCGTTGCCACACAGTTCAGACGCATTACACGCGCTCAATCCCGGCTCGTCCACAAAACCTTTACACTCATTACAAATTTGCAACTTCAATCCCTTTGTCTTATTCGGCAAACTACAATCTGCAAATGCCGTTTGTCCAAGTTCACACGCCTCCACTGCTGAACAACTTCCGCCCGGGCAATCTGTGTTCACGGTACACGCATTTCCATTATTCGATCCACCTGAACACGCGGAACCAATAATGCCATCTCCACACGTTCCGGATAATCCGTACGGTTTATTTGTACACACATCTTGATACACAAACTTTCCGCCAACCGGCCGACATGCCCCGGCTGTTGTTGGGAACTTCGCCTCTGAACAACCCACAAGATCTTTTGGATTTGCACATGGTCGGCAATCTGAATCCGATTCACACATAAACCCAGCCGTTTCCGAATTCACACACCGCTTCACTTCTTTCGTAAGCGTTGGATACCACCATTCTTTATTTGGATCTGTTGGTTCCGGTACTTCAAATTCCGATGCAATTTCATACCGATCTCCGTTATTTACGGAACGGTAGTGATACACGCGAGACGGTGAAATGCCGATGCGCGGACAAATGTACACACGCGAATCTGTATCAAAACATGTAAGTGGTTCCGTGGATGTTGATGGCGTAAAGAGTGCGTTCTGAACAGTCTGCCCGATACAAAGCTCCCCTTCCGAACAATCGCTCGCCGTACCGCACAACGCTTGCGATTGACTACAGCGTCCACACGTTGCAAATCGATTCACCGGATCAGACGGAACATCGGCTCCAAACGCACCTTTCAGCTCCTCCTGCCATGACGGCCAAAGTGATGAGGAGAACGTGCGAACAAACGTTCCGGCATCCAATTTTGGATACGAACCATTATCCGACTTTGACGCTTCTGCCAACTTCGACATTTTTTGAAAATCAGAAACGCGCTCCGTATCACGTGCCAATTTTAGCTTATAGCTTCCGCAGTGATAATTATCGCCCAAACTCAAACATTCATAATCCGCGGAACAACGAACCATAGACCCATCCTGATTCAGATACGGAGAAGCTGGCTCCGCGTTTGGATCATTTCCATCTTCACACACGTTTGCCACACCATTTGTCACATTGATATTGAACGCGAAACTTCCAACCATTTGATCGTAGATATCAACTGTCACAGCCTCTGCGTCCGGATTGTGAGAAATGAGATAAATGTTGGAATAAATTCGTTCGCCCGGATTTTCCGTGTTTGCAGCGGCGATATATGTCGTTGTTCCATCCTGAATCGCGCGATACCCATCAACGTGGAGAGGCTGTGGACTTCCACCAAACCCGCGCCACGCGTACCAATCTTCCGGCGAAAGATGAAGTGGATTTGACGCAATACGAATACCAACGCCGTCCTTCTTCAATTCCGGATGATCTGCGCCATATGTGAAAAGATATTGGCGAAGAATACCTTCGGCCGAATCCGCGTCGGTTGGTGGGACAAAATTAATCTTTAATCTTGGAAGATCATCATCCACTCCCGTTGCACCGGCATCGCGACAATAGGTTGTTGAAAAATTGAAATAAGGACCTTTTGCAAAGATGCTATCCGCCAAACTCGAATCTTGCCCATTTCCTGTTGGAGCCTTGTCTCGGAATGGCGCAACCGGCACTGCCGTCAAATTTGGCCATGGATTTTCGCAAAGACTAACGGTAATCGGCGCTGTTCCCTGCGTCACCGTTCCAACCATCGATGGATCATGAATTGTGTCTTCCGTAATTTGAATCCACGCCGTAACAAACGCATTCCCATTTTGATTCTTTGCCTCAACTGTTGCTTTTGTTTGATTTGGCTGTGGATTTACGACATCCGCCACATCGATATTGCTCGTTGTCCACGGCTTCCAACTCCACGCGTAATCTTTCACCGGCGTGATCGGAATCGCGACATTATTTTGAATTGAAATCGCTTCAGCGACAAATGGATGCTGTTCTTTTTCTTCCGTAAAAAGAAGTGGGTGTTCTTTTGATGTATCTGTAATTTGGATGAGATTCGCCGTACACACGTCCTTCCCTGTTGTAAACGAGAATGTGAGCGGTCCGCTTTCAGCACTCGTATCAAACGGTGCAACAACACCTCGCGACGTTCGTACTCCGATTTTTTTGGAAAGATCATTGTTGTCTGAAAGTGGGTTTGGAGTTGTTGAATCGTCGCCCAAAAACTTCACTCGATACAATGTATCCGCAAAAAGTGCGCTATCAAGCTTAAAGACAAATGCTGAAGTCGACTGTTCACTTTCCGGCGCCCACGTGCCGGTCACTGCGCCTTTACACCAAATTGCAGCACGCGCTTCGTCACCCGTGACCCACGCAACGATCCGATCCCACACACGACCAACCCATCCAAAGATTCCATCGGGTCGCGGTGTAAAATCGCTATTCACCAATTCCATACCAGACGGACAATTTGGCCCAACATCTTGCAATGCAATCACCGCATTCGCCGGAATACTTTCTGCATCCATCTCTGCTGTGAATTTTGCTTTGATAAGCGTATTTCGACACGCGCCGGATCCGGTTGGGAAGCTTGAATCCAATTCCGGTCGAACGTAACAACATCCTTGATCGCTCAAACCATACCCCGGCGCACAAGATTGTTCGTCTGTAAAACCGCATTGCAATCCATATTCCGCCGTTCCCTGCTTGCTCTCCAAGTCTGCGGTCAACGTTGTTTTCATGAGTCCATCCGGTGATGGATCTGCGTTTCCAATAATCTCTGCAAGCTGTGCCGAGTCCACCAATCCATCACCACCCGGAGTCGACGCCTCACACTGCTCCCCAATTTCAAGAATACCGTTGCTACAGAAGCTTGGCTGAGCATACTTGGCGGAAGATCCTTCAAATAAACATTGAACGGAGCATCCATCACCATTTTGCGCATTTCCATCGTCACAATCTTCCCCACCTTCAACCGTCACGTTCCCACAACAATTCACATTCGGCGTTTTTGGATCATTATCACAAAGTGCACTTCCAACATTCAAACAGCTCTTTGCATCACATCCGGCTGGGAATGGCGCGTTTACATTTGGCTTTTCGCAAGACTCACCCGGTTCAAGAAGCGCGTTTCCACACACTGATGCAACCAACGGCGATGAACCTGTGTGCAAACATTGCGTGGAACACCCATCACCACCGGATGAATTTCCATCATCACAGTCTTCCCCATCCGCAACATCAAGATTTCCACACGTTGATTTTCCACTCGTTGAACCCGTGTTTCGACAGAACGCCGAGCATCCTCGATATTGTCGAGGCGCACAAGATCCACCATTTGTTTCACAAGTCAACTGAATCGCAGGATTTGTACAGTCTGTTCCATTTGGCGTTGTTGATGTTGCAGAAGCGCCTTCGCACAATCGTCCAAAATCACACGCTTCACCCTGTTCGATTGTTCCGTTTCCACACGTTCCCTTTGGCACCTGTGGGATTGGTTTCCACAAACAGGAAAATGGATCACACAATCCAACGTTGCTCGGAATACCCGGATCACACTGCTCCCCTGCTTTTGCACCAGATGGCAAAACCGAACATGCATCACCATATGGTGTTTTTCCATTGGCACAATATTTTGAATCTGTTGTTTCTAAAATGCCATTTCCACATACCGCAACCTTTCCAAACTCTGCTTGCGCACCCATCCAAAGACACGAAGCTCCACACTGTGCAGGAAGCGGTGCGCCCGTATCAACGGTTCCGCCGGAAACATAGTTCGCAATATTCGCATCTGCGGTTGCCCACGATGCATTTGTTGTTTGAACAAGCGCTTGCCCATCCGCACTACATTCATCCGGCACACCAAAAGGCGTTGCCGTAAAAAGCTGACGAGCTCCGACGTTTGTTTCAATTTTCTCCCCCGGTGCCACATCAATAAACTCCGCCGTACAATATGCGTCTTCACCAATCTTTGCACGGAATGTCCAAACAAATCCTTCCGGATTATTCAAACCAGACATTGGAACTCCATTATTTCCACGAATCCCCTGACTGTCCCCGCCCTTCAAACGCACGCGATAATACATCCCCGGCGTCAACAAAAAGTTCGGTATTTTCTGCCCCTTCACAACAGGATCAATACGAAGATACCGTAATTTTTGATCCGATGATTTTGGCGGAACCGTAACGGTGATATTGCTCGCAGGGATTGGAAGCGGAGCACTTAATTCCGCAACATTACAATTTTCATTTGCACACGCACGAACCTCAACATTCCCCGGAACCGTGAGTGGATCAATCGCCGTATTAAATGTGGCTGAAATAACAGCATTCACACACGCAGACGAACATCGCGGTGCATATGAAATAACATGAGGTGGGATAAAGCGAACGAACAGGTGCCCCGTTCCCTTTACCGCGTCCGGCTTTACGATCGCGTTCATGTTTACAGGAACATCTCCGGTTTCCGTCAACGAAACACCAACCTGACGACACGATGTAAGGCCTGACTTCGACTCTGTCTTCAACGGAGTTTCAAAAATTGCACGCCCATCATTATTTCCATCGCCGTGCTCCCACGCCCAATCGTATACCGAACATTGAAGCACGACACACTTATCATTTTCAGCAACCGGAGATGCTAAATAGTTCACCGTCGCACCAGAATCATTTAATTCATACGGATGTGGTGAAACAGAAACGGCACCAACTTTACATGCCTCCTGAGAATTTCGTGTTTTAAATTGGAAACAATAGCCAATACCCTTGCCACACGAATCACGCTCTTCAATCTGCGCACCGGCGGCACCAGCTCCTCGCAATCCCGTTGTCACTTCAACAAGATACGTTGTATCCGGATCTAAACCATTTGCTGAGTCCAAAATAACAAGATCCTGATCTTGTGATGCAGGCTGAAGATACGGTGAACCACCCCCCAACGTCACGTCCGATGTCTGTGAACATGGGGCATTCCCACCACCTGTACATTGTTTCAAATGAAATGTGGATGGCGTTACCGTTGTTGGATCTAAATGCGTTGTAAATCGAACGGCGACTGTTGCGGTGACACACACCTGATCACCACCCGGTCGATTTATCCACGGTGATGGTGACGGAACCGGTGCAGGAGTCTGCTCCGGAGCGCACTCTTCCACAACGCGTGGAGCAACTGGAACTAATCCGGTTGATGACTGCCACGCAAACATAGATGAAAGGGCAACAACGCCACATGACGATGCATCCTTGGCACAAGATCCATTCGCACAACACACCTGACTTGGCGAACAAATATCTGCAGACGCATTACAATTCGCAACTTGGAACTGAACCGTATTTGATTTTTCCCCATTTGCTGTGACAACAACCGGCCCTGTTTTTGCACCAACCGGCACCAATGCTTTCACTTCTCCGGAGACCCACCCCGTTGGAATTCCTGCTGTTCCATCAAAAAAAGTAAGATTCCCTACCGTTGCCCCAAACCGTTCACCCGAGAGAGTGACTGGCGTACCAAGAGGACCTGAACTTGGCGAGATCGAACAAATCCCAGGCTTTGCATTTCCATTCACGACGGTAAACGGCATGGTATTGGATTCCACGTTGTCGGATCGAATGAGCCGTACTGTGTATCCACCTGGAATAATTTGCGTATTATTTAAAAACTGCTGAGGCACTTTTACCACCACGTTTGTTGATGACCAATACGTATCCGCGCACGTTGCCGGAAAATTCGTATCCGCAAGCGCCTCTTCCTGCGTGGCATTATTGCGGAATCGGACCGTTCCCTTGTTCCAACCAAAATTATTTCCAAATAATGTGACGTACTCACCTCGCGGACCCTCAGTTGGATCAATCGAAAGAACCGCTGGTGGCCCTGCCGTTGCCTTGCTCATCACGTGATATGACACAGGATTACTTGAAACTGTTCCAACATGCACTCGCACCACGTGAGAACCTGTTTGAGAGACTGGGACATTTGCGGACACAGCCTCATCTGTCCATGATGCAAAAGAAGAAATCGTTGCTGATCCAAAACCAATCGCATCTGGCGCTGAACCAAAACCTGATCCGATTGCAGAGAAAGAATTTCCAGAAAATCCAGATGATGGATCAACAGCGCATAAACCAGGGTATGAGCTGTCGTTTACAATGAAATGAGGAATTCCGGGGCCGATTTCATTATCTGTTTGGTCTGAGAGTCCACTCCCTCCATTTGTAATTTGAATCGGTCCATTTGACGCGCCTTCCGGAACCGCAACAATCACTTCTGTCGCCGACCATGTTTTCGCGCCTTTATCCGAACACATTTTTGGAGGAAGCGCCGTTATATCATCACTCGCCCCAGGGCCACCCAAAAAAACGACTTGTCCATTTGCACCAAGATTTTTTCCAGACACCGTCACAAATGTTCCGGGTTTTCCGTCCAATGGGCTCACAGATGTGATCACAGGCTGATCAACACACGTATTATTCTGACACACACCCGACGAACATTCTGCATTTACGGAACAGCTTCCACCGGAGCACGCTCCGCAATATCCGGGAGTATTGATTGTTCCACCACAATCCAACCCTGTTTCATCTCCATCTTGAACGGCGTTAAAACAGGACGGAGGGCGTACCACAACTTGCACAGCAGTGCTTTCACCGGTGTTGCCATCCAGATCAAAAACAAATGCTTTCAATGTATGAACCGATTGCAATTCAAGACCAGCCGTATTCCAACTCACCTGCGCATCAAACGCAGTTGGGCTTGGGCTCACGTTTGGACCGTCCGTATCAATCGCCTCTGCACCATCTTGAAATGTAACATACGAAATACCTGCATCATCCTCAGCATGCCCGACCAATGAAACAAGGCTGTCTGCCGGAATATTTTGCCCACTAAATGGCTCTGAGATCGAAACCGTTGGCGCCTCCGTATCAACGAGGTTCCCTGTCTTAAAAGAAGATGTACATGCCGGTGCAAACCCCCCACACGCAATTGATTGTCCCGTTGAGGATCGAAGTGACGGACCAATTTGCACTGTAAAATCAGTATTTGCATCAAAACATTTATGAGTTGCATGTGGTGCTGGGCACGCATCCGCCGGTGTAAATGTGACGAGTTTCCCATTCACTTGAAGCGTTCCACCAACTGTTGTTGCGCCTGTTTTTAAAATCGCAATTGCGGAAACTGTCGCTTCATCCACTGGCCGAGAAAAAACCAATTTCACAACAACATTCCGAATTGGAATTTCCCCTTGCGGATTCACAGACTTCACTTGGAATACAGTTGAAATGCCCCCTCCTGTAAAACCTCCACCACCTGATCCACCGCCTGAGACAATGCCACTCTCTCCCCCACCCGTAGCTTGCAAAAGCTGATCAATCACAAATCGCGTGATTCCCCAAGCGGACAAAATAATAATCAACCCGATAATCGCATTCCGAATCCATTTTTTTGCCGTATCTGTCTTTTCAGGAACTCCACCAGACGTCATGTACAAAAATCCAGCGTAGATAATAATGACAACCAAGATGATTCCAAGTAATCCCAATGATGCGTTAATGATATTCACAGCAATCACCCGTGGATCTGTTCCAGAAAGTTTCACCGTGTCGCCAACCCCCTGAAGTCCATCTGTGACCTGCGCAAAAACAGGTTGTGAAACCGCAAACGTCATAAACGCCAAAACCGTCAGCAAGGCGGAAAGAAATACGGTACCAATGGCTTTTTTACGACGCATACTTTAAGGAGTGAACGTACATGCCGAAGATTTCGGCGAGTTATTACAACAATTCGGTGCCCCGTTGCACACGTTCGATGAAACCGGGTTAAAACAGTTTTGGAATGAATCCTGTAAATCAGAGAAGAGGAACGGATTGTAGTAGTGAATCTCATTCGAGAGCTGTCCACTTGGTAAATATGGACGGTGCTTTAGCGCGAGCTGAGCTTTGCTCGCAACCTCTCCCGGAAGAATTGGCATCCCGCTTGCGTTTAATAATTCCATTCGGACGGAATACCAAAATGTATCTGGATCTGTTTCACCAGGCCCTTGTGGCTGGATCAGTGCTGACTCGCTATTCATCGTCGACGCCTGCATCAACGTATCAAACGTTGCTGTAACCTCTTCATCGAGCGGACGATTCGACTGCTCCGAACCCGGAGATGCGCTTGGAACTGTCTCCGAAAGTTTTGGTGGCGTTAATTTAATTTCATTCGACGTACCAAATGACCACTGATAACTATCTGCCGGCGGTCCATTCGCGGTTCCATTTGCATTCCCATCCAATGAATTTCCAACGATATCGGTAATCCCATCAAAACCCTGCGATGTAAATTGCGCGAGCGGAGGTTGCTCGGAAAGAGTTGCTGCGCGTACTGAGATCTCTAACGTCGCATCACCCGGCAAACAGAAGACATCCGTTCCGCATGAATTCACTCCGCATTTATCAGCAGTCACAAATTCAACCGTTCGATATTGATTTGTAATTCGATATTCTCCATCAAGTGGCACGCCAATTCCCCCAGGTCGAACCGCGATATGGGTAAATCCGACACCACTCTTCACAGCGCCACTTGCGCCGACAGGATCAACCGCCTCATCAAACGTCACCTGAATCACCACATTCCGCGCATACTTCCCCCCCGGATATGGAAGCGCAGCCAAGATTTTTGGCGGAGTTGTATCAACGACTGTGGACACTTCAAAACCCCATGAATACCCCTGACTAAATGCACCGGAAAACGCCGGCGACCCGTCTAAAAGAAGAATCCCTCCATTCCCACCGGCAAGCTCAACGGAATAGTTCACATTCACGCTCGGACTCCCAAGAAGATCAACCGGCCTGATCACATACGTTCGACGATCTTCTGTAAACGTCACACGAGCCTGCGCTGAGGTGAACGTCGATCCCTCGTCTCCGCTTCGAAAAATCTTAATATTATTCGCGTTCAATCCATTTGTCGTTGAGCTCGTTTCCTCGGTCCAACCCTCAATCATAGAATCGGGACGAATCGGTGATTTGAACGTGATGATAATTGGTGTATTTCGTGGCGCATTGGTCGCGTTTCGTTCAGGGACATGATATTCGATAATGCCACTCCCAAGTGATCCGGATGATCCAACAAGAGCGCCATACCCAGATCCCCCTCCGGAAATCCCACCACCGCCAGACGTCGCACCTGCGAAAAAATTGATAATGAAAGCCGTGATCGCCCATGCTGACGTGATGATCAATAAACCGATGATTGCATTTCGAATTGTATTTTTTGCACTATCAACTTTGGCTGGATCTCCGCCTGCTGTCATCCACGTAAATCCAGCGTAAAGCATCAAGCCTAAAAAGATAACACCAAGAAACCCAAGAAAAATATTAATGATGCGCCCGATTAACGTCACGAGATCGGTTTGCTGAACACCGGCGGAACTCGCGATCGCTTGAACATCTTGCTGACCCTGTGTGAGCTGTGCGGAAACGAAATGTGCGCCAAATACAAAAGACCCGACGATGAGGAATGAACTCACCCAAAGAAGCGCTAAACGCGCACCGGATCGTTGTCCCGAATTCAGCATGGGGAAAAGAGAGGACTCTCTTTTATTGTACCATCTTTTGCACAAGGGTTCGAACTCGATTCCCATCCGCACGCCCTGCGACTTTTTTCATCACCGCACCCATCATTTTTCCAATATCACCAGCACCCTCTCCTGCTTCATTTAATACCTCGCGAATAATCGTTTCAATCTCCTCGTCAGGCATTTGTGCTGGAAGATACGCTTCCAAAATCTCAATCTCTTTTTTCTGTTTCTCAACCAAATCCTCACGGCCACCTGACTTAAACTGCTCAAGCGCTTCCTTGTATTGTTTCACCATTGTTTTTATCACAGCCAACATGTCGTCTTCCGTAAGCTCGGTCTGCTTTTCAATTTCTTTATTTTTAAGCTCAGATCGCAAAAGACGAAGCGTAGATAAACGCACCTCCTCCCTGCTTTTCATGGACTCCTTAAAATCAGCTAATATCTGTTCGTGTAATTTCATATACAAAAGAAAATACCCTGATTGCAGGATATTTTCTAGTTCATCTTACCGACGACGTCCACGTCCGCGACGTTCATCTGGTTTAATTTTACCAGCGCGCACCATGTACTCATACTCTTCTTTCTTCTCTTCGCGACGAAGAGCTCCTGTTCGGCGCTTGCTTGGGTTGTCTTCTTTTTGATTAAAGCGAATCTTTTTCGCCTGAAGAACACGTCCGCTTGATTGAACGCGTCGTTGGAAACGCCGGAATAAGGCGTCAAATGATTCACTCTTTTTTCGTTTAACTTCTGCCATAGGTCAACTCCTTTCTATGTTTGTCGGAATAATAGATAAAATCGGTGATTTTGTCAATTCAAGGGACAAAATCCCAAATTCCACCCCCCCAAAAAAAACGGACACCCCGTGTCCCAGTTTCATCAAACCTTCAAAACTCCTAACCTATTAATCTAATGGACGGGGGTTTGGGGGTCGCCTGCCTGTTTGAGTGATC
>JANLIO010000065.1 GCA_024654265.1 bacterium
TGCAGATCAAGGCACGGGAAAAACAAAAACTTCTTTGCAGGGAAAAGTTGAAGGCGAGCCTGTTGAGGTTACGCTAAACTTTCGATATGTGAGTGATGGGCTTCAGGTTATTGGTTCTGATAAAGTTCGTGTTCGAGTTGTTGATGGGAATAGTCCGGTCGTTTTTGAATCGGATTCAGCGGAAGACACGTATCGATATTTAGTCATGCCAATTCGGCAGTAAGATCGGATTCTGTGAAATAGAAAAAAGAGTCATAAAGGCTCTTTTTTGTTTATTCGACGGTGACTTGTATTCGGGTTCCTGTAAGGCTGTTGTTTGATTGAAGTTGTATGATGGGATACAGCTCGTAGGAGCCGGAAGGGGGAACCTCATCCCAAGGAAATACGATTGTAGATTCAGTGGGATTATGAATGTTCGCAAGGAGTCGTGTGTTTCCGGAGTTCGTGTTACGAAAATAAAACGTGATCTGTTTAATGTTGAGTGGGTTTGAGATTTGAGCTGAAATATCTTTTGGAAAATCTGCTACGGTGATCACTTCTCCTTGGATTGGAGAGGAGATGGTTACATTTCCAATCCCGTTTGTATCGTTATCGGCAGTAAGATTGATAACTCTGCGGTCTTCGTTGTGATTTCCAACATCATCATAAGCCGTAACGATTATTTCGTAGTAGCCAACCGGGATTCCATTGGGAATAAAAACTGGAATTGTTTGTTGACCGTTTGACGCTCCAATGAGAGTGCTCCCAATTTTGACTTCGATACGCGAGACACCGCGCACTGCATTTGCTTGAACGTGAACGATTTCATTTCGCGAATGCCACGTTGCGTTTGGTTCTGGTGTTGTGATGGATATGTTTGGTCGGTTTTCTCTCGTGTGGGTCGTGTCGTATTCTGTTGGGACAGTACTCGTTGTGTTCCAATTATTTTTTGTTGCCCAGTCAAGAACTGCGGATTCCCAGTTTACAAATTGAGGATCGCTCTGTGGACTGCTAGGCGCGGGACCAAGCGGGTCATTCTTATCAATGTACCAAAGTTCAGAATGAGCTTCGTGAAAAACGACTTCTTTTACGTATTCTTCGGGTGTGTATTCTGTTGCGAGTTTTCCTGAGATTGTATCAATGCGAACCGTTGTTTCAGTTCCCTTCCCTGTGAGTATTGGTTTTGCAGTTGTGATGGGTGGCGACGCAGGGAATGACTCGACGGGCGTATCTTTTAAAATTCGATTCATGTAATTTTTAAAGATAGGCGCGGCAATTGTTGCACCGGCGGCACCACGGTACATTGCGTCGTTGTTATTATTTCCAACCCAAACACCCGTGACAACAGAAGGGGTGTAGCCCATCGTCCACGCATCATGATACTTGTTTGTTGTTCCGGTTTTTGCGGCGACCGGACGCCCTGAAAGTTGGACGCTTGTTCCGGTCAGGACGTTTGAGATGGTATGCGCGGCATCGGCATTGAAGATTCGTTTTGGATTGGGTTTCTCCCATTCTTCGAGAACTTTCCCATTCGCATCTTCAACTTTTAAAATGGATGCAAGTGGCATTTGTTCACCTTCAAACGCAAATGCGCTATAGGCTCGTGCATGTTCAAGAAGAGTTACCTCACCCCCGCCGAGGACAAGCGAAAGTCCAAATCGACTTCTATCTGTAAAGGTTGTGTAGCCGAGCGATTCCGCGAAATCAAGAACGCGTGGAATGCCAACGAGATAAAGCAACTTAACAGCAGGTGTATTCAGTGAGCGCTGAAGAGCTTCACGCGCAGAGATCGGTCCGTTTTGATCCAAACTATAATTTTGCGGAGTGTATATTCCCGTGTCTGTTTTAAAAACAGTGTTGACATCCCAAAGTGTCATTTCCGGCGTGTACCCTTTTAGGAAAGCGGCGGTATACACAATCGGCTTGAAAGATGATCCCGGCTGTCGTGGACGAAGTGTTACATTTACTTGGCCGTCGTTTTCCTGATCAAAGAAATCTTTTGATCCAACCATGGCAAGAATTTGACCTGTTTTTGGATCAAGTGAGATAAGGGCGGCATTTGAAAAACCATACGCATCACCACGATCATCAACACCTCGCAAAACTTCTTCTTCCGCAATTTGTTGCTTGTCCCAGTTTAATGTTGTGATGACCTTTAGACCTCCCTGTTCAACCAAACGCTGTCCGTATTTTTCTGTGAGTTCAGAGCGGATGTACTCAACAAAATGCGCTGCTCGAATATTCGAAACTCGTTTTGGAATAAGTTTTTCAAGCGTGTTAATTTTTGTTGCCGTATCAGCATCTTCTTGCGAAATATAACCCTGCTCAGCCATGAGTTTGAGAACGAGATGTTGTCGACCAACGAGGAGCTCGCGATTATCTCCGCGCGATCCTGTTCCGTATGGCGAATACAAACCCGGAGCTTGTGGCAGTGCGGCGAGAAGTGCGGCTTCATCGAGTGTTAAATCTTTTGCCGATTTACCAAAATATCCTTGGGATGCGGATTCAATGCCGTAATATGTTGATCCATACGGAATTTCGTTCATGTACAGCTGGAGAATTTGATCTTTCGTAAACGTGCGCTCAATTTGAATTGAAAGAATGAACTCCTTTAGTTTTCTGGTTATGGATCGCTCATTTGTAAGAATCGCATTTTTCACAAACTGCTGTGTGAGCGTGGACGTTCCCTGAACGCGTTGGTTTTGAAGAAGCCCAAGCGTCATAGCACGAAAAATTCCGCGCCAATAAATACCGTGGTGGTTATAAAAGTCTTTATCTTCAATGGAGATACTTGCCCATTGCGCATATTCGGGAATATCTGAAAGTGAAACAAGCGTTCGCTGTTCATCGCCATGAATCTCAAAAAGAACCGTTTCTCCCGTTCGATCGTAGATTTTTGTCGTTTGCGGGACATCCCTACTCATAAGGGTGTTCGGATCTGGTAAATCCTTGCTATACCAAGCTAAAGCACCGGCAATAACAACAGATCCTAAAAGCAACCCAACGACAATGAAAGAAATCGAATAATAAAGGATTTTTTTCACTTTTTTGGATCCGCGAAGGCGTTTTCGAAGCCTTGGTATCGTCTGAGAGCTGAATTTACGAGGTTCTAAATGTTTGATGGGCATAAAAATGCGCTTAATGTAGCCAAAAATCATCATAATACGCTTGACAAAATCAAGCAAATGTGCTATTGTTTCATCATCCTGAACAGAAGGAACAGCCCCGCGAAACGGGGTTTTTTGTTTGTTCGGGCCTCAATATATGAAACACAACACATTTGCTCATGGGACATCAGTTCCTGCTTGGAATCGCGCTTTACTTGCGGTTCTTACGCTTGCACTGGTTACAACCTCTACACATGTTGAAATTGCAGGTGCGTCTACCGTTCCTGTTATGAAGGCCGTAAAGGCTGACATGATTCAGGTTTCTGAGCCCAATACGGGCGATCTTAAGGCTCCTTCGACTTTTACTTCGGAACTTCCGAAGGCAAAAGACGTTGTGACGCCAAAGGTTCAGGAACGTAAAAAGTGGAATACGACGAACGCTCCAGACCTTACGACTCAGCCCGAATATTCTTCGGAGCCTGCCTTGAGAACAATGGTTGTGCCGACAACGGCATATACCTCTGACCCGGGTGAAACTGACTCCACACCGTTTACCACGGCCGATGGATCCCAGGTTCGTGACGGTATTGTTGCGGCAAACTTTCTTCCGCACGGAACACGTATTCGTATTCCGGATTACTTCGGAAACAAGGTGTTTGAGGTCCATGACCGTATGAACAAGCGTTATCAAACACGTGTTGACGTCTGGATGACGAATAAAACAGACGCATACGCGTGGGGTGTTCGTAACGTGAAGATTGAAATTCTTCCGTAACACACATGAAAAGACTCGCCTTTGGGCGAGTTTTTTCATACGCTCGACAATCCGCGCGATCGTTGTTACGATCTGACCGCGATTTTCAAAGGAAAAATACATGGCGTGGTAGCCAAGTGGTAAGGCAGGGGTCTGCAAAACCCCTATGCGCGGGTTCGATTCTCGCCCACGCCTCCATCGCGTTTTTCGCGGTTCATAAATATCCGGCCTCTGTGGCCGGATATTTTGTTTGCCAGGTTGGGTTGACAGATTTTGTGGATTATGGTAATGTTTTTCCGTGGAACATACCACAACGTGTGGGGACAATTTGCGACAGTCCCACTTTTATTGCATGGTACACCGGCAAGGTCATCAGCGTGTCGGCATCACAAGCCGGCGGGTCGGTCGACCTCAGCCCATGAGCACGGTGTCCAAGACCAACGAGGTCAAGGGCGCCTGTGAGTGGGGTGAAGAACTGAAGGAGTTCATGGTGTAAGGAGCCGTTTACGTGAGGAGCTGTTCACGTAAAGAGCAGTTTATGTTGGAGAGCGAGGACGTTCTGGAAAGTCGGAGTCAACCAACCGACAAGAACGTAAACCTTTAATGCCAACAAGAACATTCCAAGCACCATGTATGAAGCAGAGCTTCATAGGGTATCAAACACCTCCTTGTAGGTGAAAACAAGATTCCGAGGCAAGGTTAATCGGATGTCCGGTCGCACTCGCCCCGGCGCTTCTCCCTATTCTGTCGTAGGGGACGCGCAGGGGCTCTTTTTTTCTTTGATTTTACGATCTGCGATTTCCGTTCTACGATAGGGCGATGTTACTTTTTGCGCACCGAGGATTTTCCAATAGATCTATTACAGAAAATACGCTTGAAGCGTTTCAGAACGCTATCGACCACGGTGCAGACGGGATCGAGTTTGATTTACGGATGTCGCGGGATGGAATCCCAATGGTCGTGCATGATGAGAACCTTCATCGGATTGCCGGAGATGCGAGACGCATTCATGATCTCACGCGGAAAGAATTACAGTTGGTTAAACTTCGTTCTCACGGAACGATTCCAACGTTGAATGATGTCACGTCTTCATTTTCTGATCATGTTCAGTTTGATATTGAGTTAAAGGATTCAGGAGCAAGAGAAGTCCTTATTAAAAAATTGAAAACAAGTTCCGGACTGCGTGACCGATCAATTATTTCATCATTTGTGTTTGAAGATTTACAACGAGTTCGCGAAGAGGTCCCCGGTGTACGAACACTTCTTCTTTCTCGAACATGGCCTGTTTCACCGCGAGGCATACGCGCGTGGAAAAAGATTAAGTCCCTAAAGCCATGGGCTGTTGGGTTCCCCGTAAATGCAATTAAAAGAAGATACATTCCCTTTTTACATATGCACGGATTTCAAGTTGCTTCATGGGATTTACAGCCGTTAAAACGAGAGTCTCGTAAACTTTTACGTTACAATTTAGACGTCGCGATTGCGTATAAGCTGGATGTTTTTCCTTTGAAGAAGGAGAAGGGTTGACGTTTCATATAAAAAAATGTATTCTTCGCGACGCTCCTTAATAAACGTTTTGGCTTTTTAACAACCGAGAACAGAGAAACCAGAAGAAAGAGTGTATCGATACAGTTCGATACCAGGGATTGATCATGACGAAACAAATTGAGAAGAGTGGTCCGGCGATCAGGTACATCGATGCCACAATCGATACGATCGCGAAGCGGTGTGCAGAGGAGCGGATCACAGCGGGGACGATCCTCGCCATCTCCATCGACGTCAATCAGAAGCGCGTGCAGATCGTTGCATCCGCGAAAGCACTGACCACGAAGCAAATCGGGAGTGTCACAATCCAATTCAAGTATCAAGACTGCATCAAGTCGTTCGCCCAGATCGGCGCCAACGGCAACCCAGGACAGCACTTCCACTATCAAGTGACGCAGGGCATCGTCGATCGCGAAGATCTCGAGCGTATCCTCATCGGGGAACTCTCGCAGATCTGTAAAGCCGACGGGACGTACGCGGACGAGATCTTGTTCGCCACGCCTCGCATCAAGGGTGGATTCATTCAGCGGATCAAGCTGAGTGGACGGAACATCTTCACAGTGGAGGGTGCGGACAGCGTGTGTTACTCCAAGAGGTACAACACCTATTTTGGACGTTCGCTGAATACCGTCGGAGTGGGTATCAGGATCATCGCCATTCGGCGTACGACGGCGCATAGCGATGTCACGCGGTTCATGAAGGCGAGTGAATGGCGTACGGTGATCAGACCACAATTCGGAACAGCGATTCAGTCGTTGGCTCGTTTCATCAACGACGGAGATGAAATCACCGTCCTGCCGGTTGTTATCGCGAGCGGGATCGGCTATTTTGATCGACTGGCTTTGATCACACCGCGCGGAAGTAGTGGGTTCGATGTGTCGTGGTCAGACGAACAAACGCCGACGACCCGCGAGGCCATTGGCACGGATATCGATGCGCCGGGGACGTTCTTCAGTCAGATACCGGGCAACGGAACGGCTGAAATCAGCATCCAGCCCACCAGGAAGCCGAGCTTCCAATCCACGGTTCAAGCCTAACGTTTAACTCGCACTTTCCCCTTTTGGGAGAGTGCATCATCAAAGGGCATGCGTCACTCGACACGTGTCCTTTTTTTTATTTTTTCATTCATTCTTGACATGCCTTATTGCTTTGTATAGTCTGTAAACTTCGCACAATCCAACATGAATACGGAGCACGTATTCGTCGAGTATGGGAGTTTGACATGTCAATTGGTAGAGGATCGCGAGCACTCGTTTTTCTTTTTTTCTGGGTGTCTCACGGCTGAGGCATTGGATCGAACGGGTCACGTTGCGCAGGCCTCGGTAACATGTGGTGAGATGTGCGCCACGGATCTTACGTGGAGTTCGCAGTCTGACACAACACAGTATGGCTCCGGGGAGCAGGTTTACTGGTTTGAGGGTACACCTGATCGTGTATTCCGGCTTGGTTGGAATATGTTCGGAACCCAACAAGTGATCGACTGGGATGAGCCGGCATGGGGCATCCATATCGAGAGTGACTATCACCGTTCAGACGGAGTTCACTTGGCGGAGTGGCATGTCAGCTATCTTCGACATAGATGGAACGGACAGGCGTGGACGAGTACAACTCGCAAGCCGATCAGTGCGGCCGTGAACCGTGACGATGATACGCAAGGGGTGAGTTTGCGAGGTGAAATCAAATTCGACGATTCGACGCAACAAAAAAATCGTATGAAATTGCAGGATAGACCGCCGGGACAGATGGCACACGCCTTTTGGTACGACGTGACGCACAGCTGGTACAATCAAAGCGCATCGCTCATGAGCTACTACGACGGCCCAGTCGAGGTACCTCTCATGAGCTATCAGAATGGCGCGATGGTATTGCGCGGGAGAGTGCGCATCGAGACGCAAGCACCCGTTGTTCAGAGTTGCGACGACCTGATCACCGCACTTGCGAATATGGGGCTTGTGATCGACGGTCGGTAGTTTTCGTTCTTTTTTAGAAACTTTAGCTACACCCGGATTAGGTGTGGCTCCGCAACAACGTTTGTCGTTTTTCGACGGACGTTGTCTTTTTTTATTCCGTAAGACGCGCTACCGTACGCCTATGGTCACATCATCTCCCAAAAAAGCACTTATTATCGATGCAAATTCCCTGCTTCATCGAGCATGGCACGCACTTCCCCCTATGACATCGCCGGATGGGGTTGTTGTGAACGCCGTGTATGGGTTTACAACTATTTTATTAAAAATAGTAGAGCAAGAACATCCTTCTCATTTGGCGGTTTGTTGGGACACGCCGGAACCAACGTATCGCCATACCGCGCGCGTGGAATATAAGGCGCAACGTGAAAAACAACCGGATGAATTTTACGCGCAGATTGATCTTGCCAAAGAAATTGTTGATGCGCTTGGTGGTACGAACGTTGCGGTTCCGGGATTTGAAGCGGACGACCTTCTCGCAACGTTTGCGGAGTCTTTTTCAAAAAAGAAAATATCAACGCTGTTGCTGACGAGCGATCGTGATGTTTTTCAGTGTATCAATGATTTTGCGCACGTTGTTTCATTTAAAAAGGGTGTGAGTGAAACCGTTGTGTATGATCGAGAAACGCTACGTGAAACAATGGGATTAACGCCGGAGCAAATCCCTGATTATAAAGCCATGCGAGGAGATCCTTCGGATAACTTAAAAGGAATTGCCGGCATTGGTGATAAGACAGCAACAACTCTTTTGCAGACTTATGGAAGTCTCGATGGGATTTTTGTTGCTGTGCATGACCCTGATGCGAACATGACGGACGCGGTTCGTAAGAAATTGTTTGAAGGTGAAACAGAGGCACGTTCGTTGCTTCCAATCGTCGCACTTGAGGCACATGTTTCACTCCCAAAAGGAAAGCAAGATATTGTGCGGAATCCAGTAAACGAATCAATGTTGAAAGAGCTTTTCGTACGATATGGGTTTCTTTCACTTTTGACGCGTGTATTTGGGAACGAAAAAAAAAGAGAATCACAACAGCAGAAAGAGAGCGCGGAAATAAAGTCGTCTGCTCCCCCATCGTCTTCTACGCACTTCTTGAATCCAAGTAAAGAGGAGGTGAAATTATTTTTTGAAACAATTCAAAAGGAGAAGATGCTTCTTATTCAGCCGTTAGATATTTCGCAGGACTCTCTTTTTCAAGATGTGCCGATTGTCGCTCTTGGATCAAAAAACGTTTCGCTTGTGCTTCGGGAAAAAGATCTGATCACGACAAACGGCACGTTATTTGCAAAGATCTTATCTGATAAGAATATCGAAAAAGGAGGTCACGGGTTAAAGCGTGCGTGGCATTGGGCAAAGGATCACGGATTTGAAATGGGAGGCGTTTCTTTTGATACAGAGATCGCGTCGTACGTTCTTTCCGGCGGTGAAGGGCGACAAGAATTATCGTCTGTTTCGGCGTCACATTTAGAACAATTTTTTTCTGATAGCGCAGAACGTCCGCTCGAAGAGGTAGACGCAATTCGGGGCCTTTTAAATGTCCTTAAAGATGGGTTAAAAACAAAAGGTCTTGATCAGGTACATGATCGTTTTGAAATCCCGCTTATTTCCATTCTTGGATCTATGGAAAATGTGGGAATTAAAATTGATACATCCTATTTCAAAACGCTTTCAACACGTTTCAAAAAAACACGTGCACGATTGGAAAAAGAAATGGAAGAAATGGCAGGTGAACCATTTAATCCAGCCTCACCGCAACAGCTCGCGCATATTCTTTTTGATGTTTTAGAGATTTCTCCTGTCGGAATTAAACGCGGAAAAACAGGGATTTCAACAGCAGCAACTGAGCTGGCAAAATTAGAAGGTCAGCATCCAATCGTTGAAAAGATTTCTGAATTTAGAGAGGTTGCAAAATTACTTTCAACTTATGTGGATGCACTGCCAAATTTAGCGGATCGTGATGGACGAGTTCACACAACGTATAACCAAGCGCTCACAGCAACGGGTCGCTTGTCATCCTCAAATCCAAACCTTCAAAATATTCCAATTCGTACTGAGTTAGGAAGAGAAATTCGGCGGGGTTTTATTTCGAAAGAAGGATACTCTCTTCTCGCGTGCGATTATTCGCAGATTGAACTTCGAATTGTTGCCGCGCTTGCAAATGATAAAATAATGCTTCAAGCGTTTCGTGATAAAAAAGATATTCACACCGCAACGGCCGCCGCGATTTTAAATATTCGTGAAGAGGATGTTACGCGTGAACAACGACGCTCCGCGAAAGCGATTAATTTCGGTGTTGTATATGGTCAGGGTCCACATGGGTTGGCGAAAACAGCAGGTATTTCATTTGGTGAAGCACAAGAATTTATCGCAAATTATTTTACGATTTATTCAGGTGTGTACGATTACTTACAGAAGACAAAAGGAAAGGCTCGGGATCTTGGATATGTTGAAACGTTGTTCGGACGTCGTAGGACAATGATGGATATTCATTCATCAAATCGTCAGGTACGAACATCAGCGGAACGGATGGCAATAAATATGCCGGTACAGGGTACAGCGGCTGATCTTCTAAAATTGGCAATGATTGAAATCGCGAAACAACTTCCGAAGGTATCAAGTAAAACGAAAATGCTTTTACAAGTACACGACGAACTTGTCTTTGAAGTACCTGATAATGAAGTTGCAACGGTAACACCAAAGATTCAAAATATCATGGTACACGCAAGTGATATCGGTGTTCCAATTGTCGTTGATGCAAAGGTGGGGAAAAACTGGGATGAAATGAAGGGGGTTTAAGATACAAACAGCGCATTGAGGAGTACGCATATTTTTTGCGAAAAAATATGATCCGTGCGCCTATGGCGCAAGCCTCCTCAATGCGCTGTTTGTATCTTTGTTTAGATAAAGAAAGGAGGGATTAGGAGTATAAAGATTTTTTGATGGAAATCAGTTTTTATGCACCGATAGCATACGCGTTTTTCATAACGACGACGTTAATTATTTGAAGTAAAAGTGAATATTGGAGGTCACTTTCATATTTAGAGATATGTCGCTAGGATGTGTACATGTTAATTGTTTGTGCGGGGCCGGATACGTATCGTGCGCGTGAAAAAGCCAAGATGCTTGAAGCTGGATTTTGTAAAAAATATGATCCACAATCGCATGCTGTTGAAAGAATTGATATCTCAAAAATAGAACACGTGCGGGAGCAACTCTTCCCTCTTTTGTCAGCGGGAACACTTTTTTCAACGAAGAAATTTATTCGAGCGGATGGATGCCTTTCAATCTCAAAAACTCCAGAGCGAAAAATTCTATCAGAAAAAATAAATAAAACAGGAGTTGATACAATTCTTGTCACCGTAGAAGATGAGGCGCCATCGCAAAAAGTTTTGGAGGCATTCTCTAAAGAGGCATTGATTGTCTATTCATTTCCAATTCTGCTTGGAAAAGATTTTAAAGAATGGGTTTCACAGGAAGCGGTACGACGAGGTGTGTCAAATGATGTCGCTCTTCAAATTTCACGTTGTACTGAGGGTGATTCGTGGCTTGCGATGAGTGAACTTCAAAAATATTCCGCAAATCCAATGATTGCAACGGAGGGTGCAATGGGAACGACAGCAGGTGACGCGAAAATATTTGATATTACGGATGCATTGATTGAGCGATCCCCTGGTTGGCGCGCGCGGGTCTCTACATTTAAGGATGATGCAGTTATTATGATGTATCTTTCTCAATTAAGATCACTTGTTCGCGTACAATCGGGGCATACGAAGGGAATCCATCCATTTGTGCAAAAGAAAATGTTACGAGTTCGGGTACGTAATGTTACAAAGGATTTTAATGCTTCGTTACGAGCGTTTGTTTCAAGGCGAAAAGGCCTTGCTGAAGGAAATGAGGAGGAAACATTGTTGTAGGTCTGTGGTCTGTGGTGAATGTAATAAAAAAAGAAGCTGTTAAACAGCTTCTTTTTTTGAAGGCATTGAAATCGCCTTCATGAGTGTTGATTTCTTTCGTCGACCCATGTTTGTGGAGATAACATTTGTTTTTACTGCCTTATCTGCAATTTTCTGAAATGTTACAGATAGTTCTTTTGCTTTTGGCATATCCGAAGCTTTAATTGCTTCCATTGCGTGCTTAAAAAGCGTTTTAACATGCTTTTTCATGCGGAGGTTCTTCTCTGCCCGCTTTTCTGTTTGGCGTAATGCTTTTTTCGCTGAGGGTTTATTTGGCATAGACTTTCGTAGCCCGATAATACGGCTTGAATCAATGAATGTCAAGATAACTCTAATCCAAATCAATACGGACATTTTGAGCGTGTAAAATAAAGTTGTCGCTATATGTTTGTTTTCTGATGAATTGACTCAGTGATAGGCGCGACGTATTATGCTCGAGCGATAAATATGAATGGAATGGTAAATATTTATTATTTTACGACACTAGCTTCCATAGTTTAACGGATAAAACAAGGGACTCCTAAGCCCTAGATGGTGGTTCGATTCCACCTGGAGGCACCATCTGTCCGTTTCAGGGTGAACAGAGACTGAATGTTTCACGTGAAACATTTGGGTATATCTCATGATTTGGATCTCATTGTTTCACGTGAAACATTTTATCCACAATCGCTGTTTAAGAGAGTATTGTTTCACGTGAAACAATA
>JANLIO010000069.1 GCA_024654265.1 bacterium
AATGCTTTCGGGATGACAAAAAAATCCCTCTTCCTTATTCTGTCATCCCCGTGAAAACGGGGATCCAGGAAATCAAAGAACTACTCCACATTGATACAGCACAGTCCTATGATCTTCTGGGTCCTGGACTAAATCCAGGATGACAGGAAAAGAAGAGGAACCAATCTAATGCCCATCTGTATCTCTTTTTGTAAAAAATCGGATGTCTGACATCCGATGAAGCTAGATTATTCTGTCATCCCCGTGAAAACGGGGATCCAGGAAATCAAAGAGTAATTCCTATTTAGATAAAGCGCACCATTTTATCCTGGATCCCCGGGTTTAACCCGAGGATGACAGATGTATTCTAAATTCCCTTCTGAAAAGGGATCCCGAATGCTTTCGGGATGACGGATAAGAAGGACTTTCGACCTAAGGTCTAGAAGGCGTGGTGATTTATCACCCCACACTTTTCACAACTTCTTTTCCAACTCTCTCACAATTTTCGTTGCATCAATGATTTCCTGCGAGCCCGAATCCATGTCGCGTAAGATCGCAGTTCCATCCAAGACTTCTTTTTGACCAATAATCACCGCCCATTTTGCACCGCGTCGATTCGCAACCTCCATCTGCGCTTTAATTGACTCTTTCCCAAACGCCTCGCTCGCGCGAATCCCGGCAAGTCGTAATTCTTCAAACACCGCAAGCGAACGCTTTCGTCCGGCTTCTCCGAGCTGAGCGATAAAAACAGGCGCTTCTTCTTCCTTCACCGGCTCATCACCCGCCATGCTCTTTAAGCGCGACACAATGCGATCCATCCCAAGACCAAATCCAACAGCACCCGTTTCTTCGCGACCTCCTAACAATTCAGAAAGTCCGTCATACCGACCACCTCCGCCAAGTGCTGACTGTGATCGCTCGTCTGCTTCTTCTTCATCAAATAATTCGTACACCGTATCGCTGTAGTAATCAAGTCCGCGTACAAGATACGGATCCAACTGGTACGGAACACCAACTTCATCCAAATATTCCAACACGCGCATAAAGTGCGCCTTCGACGTGTCATCCAGCCAATCAACAATTTGAGGAGCATCCACCTTTAATTCAATTGCACCTTCATCTTTTGAATCTAAAATTCGTAATGGGTTGCGTAATAACCGACGCTTGTCGTTATCGGATAGTTTGGAGCGATGCGAACGAAAATATTGAACCAACACCTGTTTATATGCTGAGCGTGATTCAGGTGTCCCGATGGAATTGATTCGAACAATGCCTTTAATGCCGAGCTCTTTTAAAATAAGCCAGCTCAATAAGATAATCTGCGCGTCGAGCACAGGATCTTTTTCACCAATAACTTCACAACCAAATGTTTGAAACTGACGATATCGCCCACTTTGTGGACGTTCGTGTCGAAACATGGGACCCATGTACCACAACTTTGCAGGCTGTGGCTGATTAAACATGCCGTTTGAAATATACGCTCGCATCACCGATGCTGTTCCTTCAGGGCGAAGCGTTAATTTTTCACCACCTTCTGTTTCAAGAGAATACATCTCTTTTTCAACAATATCCGTATGCTTCCCAACGCCACGCACAAACAAATTCGTATCTTCCACGATCGGTGTATCAATGCGACGAAAACCGTATGCATCCGACAACGTCTTACATGCTGAGCGTACGCGATCCCAAACCAGCTGATCTTCTGGCAAGATATCGCGCATTCCACGAGGCAACGAAATTGGATTTATTTTTTTCTTCGGTACTTCACCCACCACCTTTTTTTCCGCTGGCTTCTTTGCAACAACCTTTTCTTTCTGTTCCTCTTTCTTTTCCTTTTTCTTTGTTGGCATAGTTTTATCTGTGTGCTTTAAATGTGTTTATTCTCCGATTTTCAATTGATAGCCTGGTGTTGAAAAAATCTTCCATCGATCAAGTGGCCATCCACGCAACCACACACGCCCAACAATGGCGTCTCCGTCCAGCGGACCAAAATATCGAGAATCAAGACTAGACGTACGATTATCACCTAAGACGTAATACTGATTATCCTTAAGCGTTACTGTTCGATTTGTTGCCGTATACACATTTTGTAAATACTCATCTTCAGGCAAAACATACCCGTTTGGAAGATCGTCATTAAAAACCTTTATCTGACCACCGCCAACTTCAACCGTCTCCCCCGGTAAACCAATGACACGCTTAATGAAAAATTGGCTTGGATCGTTCGGATAACGGAAAACAATAATCTCACCACGCTCCGGAGCGCGTAATCGGAATGAAAGCTCGTCAATAATCAAATATTCGTGATCAAAAAAATTCGGTTCCATCGACGCACCCTTCACATAAAAAGGCTGAATCAAGAAATACCGAACCGGGATAATGATGGCAAGTGAAATCGCAGCAATTTGAATTAACTCAAAAAGAAAGCGAACCGCAGATTTTTTATCTTGAGCCACATCGACGACCTCTTCGATCTCATCATTCTTTTTTTCTTCGGGCATATTTGATCTTTAAATACCGTCAATTACTCAAATAATAAGCGATTCACACCAGTTTAGCGTATTTCCGACCCAAAATCAAGCCCTGACCATTCGTGGATTGCGCGCTCCCATCGCTCCATTGTCCCACAATCAAACCACTGGCCTAAAAGTGTACACCCAACGAGCCGTCGAGAAGAAGCAAGCTGGGGGAAAAGATCTTTTTCAAACATGAGGAATCTTGGAGGGGGAATTTGGAATGTGGAATTTAGAATATGGAATATGGATGGATTTAGAATATACAAGCCTGATGAAATGAGATCAGAAGGTGGAAACTCTGGTTTTTCATGAAATCGTGTGATCAGATCCCCTTCCATCTCCGCAACTCCATAATCCGATGGGTTAGGAACACGAACTAACGCGATTGATGCCCCAAGATCCGGATTCGCATTCAACTGATCCTGATGAAATCGCGCGAAAGCGGTTAAATCAAGCCCCTTCAACTCATCTCCATTTGTCACAAAAACGGGATCATTCCCAATTTCAAGCTCATGCACAATCGCACCCATCGTTCCCATTCGTTCAGTTTCTTCAAAAAGATTAATCGAAACGTTTGTTTTTTGAGAAAGAACGTTCTCTTTCCATTCCGTAAAACGTGCTTTCCACTGCGTAGGATAAATGACCGTCACCTCTTCCACTCCATGATCTGCGAATAAACGAACAAGCCACGTCAAAATTGGAACTCCCTGCACCGTCACAAGTGGTTTTGGCGTTTCAAGCGTCACAGGACGAAGTCGCGTCCCTTCACCACCCGCCAAGATAATAGCCCTTTTTATCATCCTAAAATCCTACACGTTCTTGCTCACATTTACCACTCCATTATCCAAATTTGGATCACGTCCGCTCTTGTGCGATCTACTCATTACAATCCCGCAACTAGTGTACTATGGAGATGTAGCCACTTTTTATTCATACATGCCAATAATTTTTATTGATCGTATATGCAATTCTTTACAATGCTTCATTCATACAGTGATTTCGGTCTCGTCGCGCTTCGTGTTGCCATCGGAGCAATCTTTCTTGCTCACGGGATAATGAAATTAAAAGGTGACAAAACTCCACCAGGATTCAAAGTACTCGGTGGGTTTGAAGTGCTTGGTGCCGTTGCTGTTCTTGCAGGATTCATGACTCAACTCGCAACGCTTGGACTATCAATTATCATGATCGGCGCCATCTATATGAAAGTCGCAAAATGGAAGTCACCTTTCGCATCCATTGAAAAAAATGGTTGGGAATTTGATCTTATGATTCTTGCCGGTACGCTCATGCTTTACTTTGTTGGCGCAGGATCGTTCCTCTCACTTGATCGCATTTTCTTTGGTCTGTAGCCAAATCATAATCGAATTTCAAGAACACGATTCTTTTTTTCAAGATCTTTGTGAATCACGATATGCCCCAAAGGGAACCGTTTTTTTGCGATGATTTTTATTGCCCTTGCCTGCGGATGATCAAATTCAATAAATGCCGATTGGAACGTAAGTTCTGATTGTTGAAGTTGATCAAGAAATTGGATGATAAGATCATTCCCCTCTTTTCCGGAAAAAAGAGCGCCCGCTGGTTCATACTTCACAACATCGGGTTCCAATTTTTTAATGTCCGACAGTGGCAGGTATGGAAGATTTGCTGTGATGATGAGTGGGCGTTTTGATTTTTGAATCAATTGGATAATCGCAGAAGAAAGAAGATTCGCTTTTTTGAAAAGAATATTTTTAACACCAAGACGTTTTACATTTCCACGCGCCACCCGCAACGCAGAATCCGAAATATCTGTTGCAATCACATTCGCCTTTGGAAGATACTTCGCAATCGCAATGGCAATGGCGCCGGAACCCGTCCCAACATCAAGGACAATCGGCGCATGCGCTACCCCTTCTCTCAACACAAGGCTGACAACCGTCTCACTCGACGGACGAGGAACAAGAACAGACGAATTCACGTTCATCCGTAGTCCATAAAAATCCTTGTGCCCAACAATATACGCGATCGGTTCATGTTTTTTTCGTCGTGCAACATATTCCGAAAATTGTTTTTGTTGAAACGATGATATCGATTGTTCTCCATGTGCATGAAGCCAAACACGATCTTTTTTCAATATATTCGCTAAAAGAATCTCTGCCTCTAAATCGCCAAGTCCACGATCCGCGCGACACAAAATCTTTTTCGGTTGTAACTGCACAGAGACACGTTGAATCTCTGTCATGATTGTTGGTTCAGGCTTGCTTCGCATAGATATCCAGTGTACCATCGCCGCGAGGAATACGGACGACTCAATCCAGCCCATGGCTGAGATTATTCGCTAATAGTCCTGCGATTTCGTCAATTCAAAATACGGACGACTCGCTCAGTTTCCGCCTGAGGCGGATCAGCCTTTGGCTGAGGTTATCCGATCATAATCCCGCAATTTGATAAATTCACAATACGGACGGCTAGCTCAGTTGGTTAGAGCGCACGGTTCACATCCGTGAGGTCAGAGGTTCAAATCCTCTGCCGTCCACCAGAATAGAACTCAAAGGTTTTGAAGAAGCCGAAATGCGGGACGCGCGAAGCGCGTCCCAAGGATTCCCGCCGATTTTCCCCAACGAATTCATAATTTTTGGCGCGCT
>JANLIO010000070.1 GCA_024654265.1 bacterium
TGGATCCCCGGGTTAAACCCGAGGATGACAGATGTATTTCAATTTGCGTCACTTTTGTGATGTGACAAAAAGTGACGAAGAATAATCTAACTTTTTAAATAAAAACAGGATTTATCAGAGATTCTAAATCCCCCGCAATCAAAACCCAACTTTCCGAAATTGGATTTGCAAGATTCTTCGTTCACCAAGCTCCCTGTTTACAGCATTTATATATCGCATTTGATCATTTTTGAATGTTTGAAGCGCAGGCGCAGAAAGAATTCGAATCGATAAAATTCCCTCGGAAAAGGACGCCATTTCGCAATGACCAGCCCGATCCTCTCCCCAAAGCGCAACCAAAATCCGTTGCGCCACCTCCAATATCTGTCGCGCTTCAAGCTGACGACCAATTGAATGGCGATCCATGCGCGTCGACAACATGCCACTCAAAGGCATAAACCCCTTTTTCTTGCTACGATCAGGAAGTTTTCTTCGATCCGGTAGATTATTCATACCTTTCGAAATTCGCAGATATCTTTAAAATCACAATACTTGCAGGTGATGTCTGATGGCGTTGCCTTAAAATCCGATGCAAGGATGTCTGTCATAACGTCATGAAGCTCTTCTGTAAACGCAATTTTCTTGTCGCCTTCCAAAGGAGGAACCTCTGCCATACTTCCATCTCGAACATACACATACCCCAACCCCTTCACAACAACACCCATTGCCTCAAGCGCAAGCTGGTAAAGCCACAATTGTTTTTTCTGAGCTCGATCTAAAGCGCTCGCCAATTTAGGTTGACCGGTTTTGTAGTCATAAATAATCACACCACCTTCCGGATGATGATCCATTCGATCAATACTTCCACGAATGGAATGCTCCCCGAGTTTCCAAAGAAAAGGACGCTCAAGCGCCGAGACATTTGGCGGTGCCTCATTCCACATTTTCCAAATTTTCCGAATTGAGACAAGCCCTTCTTCATTGTATTTTGTTTTTGTCGCCGGAGATGAAAACCAAAACGCATGCTCTAACCATCGTTCTTTATATATCGCCTCCGCCTCTTCTTGCGTCACGCGAAATCCATTCGCTCCAATCGGAATTTCTTCGCTCGCAACGAAAAGACTACTCTGCACCGCCTCCCCTCTTCGCTGATGTAAATCTAAAATATCATGCAATGCTTTATGCATGGCCTGACCAAAGCTCTTTGCCTCATTCCCAATAATCGGAATCTTGTACACATGCGCAAACTTGTATTGCGCCGGACATGATTGAAACGCGGCAAGCTGTGTAAATGAAAATCGTCGTTTCAATGGAAACGCTTGTGCTTCACGCGCGCGATGCTCCTCTTCATCAATTGTGATCGGCTCATCCACAAGTCGATTCATGCGCGAAATCACTTCCGAAGAAATACCGGTTTCATCCAAAAAACACGACGGTCGTTTTGCGCGCGATCCACCATACTGAGACGCTCCGGTTAACGTGAGCGTTTCTTTTGCACGCGTCAGTGCCACATAAAACAAACGTCGCTCTTCGGAAAGATGCGTGTTCTCCTCCTCTGGCAACCGCTCAAAGATCAATCCGGCTGGAAGTGGAATTGCTTCAGATCGTCGACGAGTTGGAAATCGTTGATCAACCAATGCCACGCAGAAAACATGACGAAACTCCAATCCTTTCGCGGAGTGGATCGTCATAACATTCACAAAATCAGGCCCCATTTCCGGATCCATTTTGAGCGCACCATCATCTCCACTCAAAATCTCAAGACGAATATCATCCAAAAATGTTTTTACCGTGCCTCCGTGGACAATCGTTTGATACCGCTCCACGCGATCAGAGAATGTTCGCAATAAGTGAAGTTTCTCCGCCTTCTCCTCCTCCGGAGAGGATAGCAATGCATCGAGCACTCCGGTTTTTGCAAGAATCGTTTGGATCGTTCGCGCGATCGTTACCTCACCTTTTTCCGCAACCGCGCTTTCAATCCCCTTCTGCATCCGCTCAATTCGATCTTGAACCGGTTGATCAAAACGCTCTGCGCGCGAACGTGAAATGGCATCCCACAAACTAATCCCATGGCGCTGAGCCGATCGAATCAACACAGCTCTCACTTCAAGCGAAATCGAAAACGGATCCATCGTAAGCACGCGCCACGCATGTCGCGAGTCATGCGGATCAACCATTAACGTCAACAACGAAAGAATATCCAAAATAAAAGGCTTGCTATACAACCCACGATTCGCCGAAAACATACATGGAATACCACGCTGTTCAAGCGCCTGAATAAAATTAAACGCCGTGTCATTTGAGCGAACTAAAATCGCCATATCACTCCACGCAAGCGTCGGATCCTCTTTCTTTCGCTTCATGATGGTATCCGCAATTCCAGTCGCCTCATCCTCAAGCGAGTCATACCAAACCACGCGAACATCTCCCCCATCCCCATTCATCGCATCCAATTTCTTTTTTCCTGCGATTTCCGCAAGCTGAGCTTCCAAGCGATATGGATTATTTCGTTGAATCGATTGATACGCCACATCCAAAATCTCCTGACGAGATCGATAGTTCTTCGTGAGTGTCACAACGCTCGCATTTGGAAAATCATCTCGAAACTGAAGAATGTTTGCGAGCGACGCACCTCGAAATTTATAAATCGCCTGATCATCATCCCCGACCACCGTCAGATTTGCCTTTGCGCCGGCGATGAATTTAACGAGCTCATACTGCGCCCAGTTTGTATCCTGAAACTCATCCACAAACGTATATCGAAAACGTTTTTGAATTTCAGCAAGCACCGCCGGTCGTGTCTTAAATAATCTCAACGTTTCGAGAATCAAATCGCCAAAATCCATACACCCCTCATCACGAAGCATTTTTTGATACACAACATACAGATCGCCCAACTCTTTGAGTCGCGCTCGCTCCTGACCCCCCTCAAGATCCAACTCCGGATCAACATCCACATCCAATGCGCCACTCTCCGCAAACTCAAGATATTTTTCCGCGGTCACGCCTTCATCCTTTGCTCGAGAAATGTGACTCAAAAGTGCACGAAGAAACTTCGTTGGATTTCCAAGCGGTCGATAATGATCAAGCGGAAGATCTTCAATCCGTTGTTTCAACATGAGCCACGCGTCCGTATCCGACACAACACGAAACGTATTTGGCAATCCGATCTCAAACGCGAACTCTTCCAAAATACGCTGGCACATTCCATGAAACGTTGAGATCCAAAAATCGTACGCTCCAATTGGCAGTCCATCCAAAACGCGCGACTCCATCTCGTCCGCCGCCTTCTCGGTAAATGTAAGTGCGAGAATATTTTCCGTCTTACATCCCTTTTCCTCCATCAACCACGCGTACCGCCGAGCAAGCACCGTCGTCTTTCCGGTTCCGGCACCGGCAACAATAAGTAACGGTCCGTCACCATACGAAACCGCTTCTCGCTGTTCATCGTTCAGCCCATCAAGAATCTTCTCAATTTCCGGCAAATCAACGTTCGACATACCCGCAAGGTTAGCCCTTGGTACGCGGTTAATCAACCCACGCATCCTTTTCCTTTTTATTATTCAAACTGAGGAGGCTGTGCGATGAGTAAAGGAATCCATTTGAAAAAATCCTATCCTAAAAGGAAGTGATTAAAAACGCCCGTTCTGAATCTCAGTGCGAATTCGTTTCATGAGTTCAAGATAAAAACGAAGATTCATCAACGTCGCCAAACGCGGACCAAGCGGTTCTTGCGCTTGGAATAGATGTCGAAGATAGGCGTACGAATAGCGTGATAATTCTTGTGCGATCGGGTCCCCTTCAACCGGTTCAACGAGCTGTGTCATATCATCCTTCCACTTCTCGTTCGTGATGTGAATCGTTTCATAAAAATCCTGCTTCGTGACATCACCGTGCGTGAATCGATACAACAATCCATGTCGCGCGTTTCGAGTCGGAAGAACACAATCCAGCATATCAATTCCGCGCCGAACATATTCGACAATCTCATGCGGTTGCGCGCCACCCATAAAATACCGAACGTGATCCTTGGGAAGAACTACGTCTAATTCCTGCACAATCGTCTTTGCATCTTCAAACGACTCCCCAACAGAAAGACCGCCAATGGCATACCCATCAAATCCAATATCGACGAGATCCTTCGCGTGCGCCTTCCGCATCTCAACA
>JANLIO010000085.1 GCA_024654265.1 bacterium
GCTCCGATTTTCGTGTTGATCCACCAGCCGGACGCCACGCACGCGAGTCTACGTGACGCGAAAATTATCCCTTCTTTTCTTCAAAATCTTCCATTCGCAAAGTCGCATTATCAGTGGACACTCCCGCTTATGCCAATGGCTGTGGAGCACATTGATCTTTCCGGATTTGATCTCATCATCTCCTCGTCCAGCTCGTTTGCAAAAGGCATCATTACGCCACCGGGTGCGATCCATGTGTGCTATTGCCACACGCCAACACGTTTTCTTTGGGAAGAACGGGTCAACTATGTGGAAGATCTTCCTCAGCTTCGCATGCTTCGTCCGTTGCTCCTCCCTGTCCTTCATAATATCCGCCAATGGGACAAGCTCGCTGTGCTTCGACCGGATCATATTGTGACAAACTCTCAAATTAGCCGAGATCGTATTGCGCGATACTACGGTCGTGACGCAGAAATTTTGTCACCACCTGTTGAAACGGAGCTAATCCCGCTCGGAAGTGGAAGCGGTGGATACTGGCTTGCTGGAGGACGACTTGTTCCCTATAAAAAATTTGATTTGGTCGTAAAGGCGTTTGCAAAATTAAACATGACTCTAAAAATCTTTGGCACAGGGCCGGAAGAAAAAAAGTTACGCCAAATGGCAGGAGCGAAAACAGAATTTCTTGGGCATGTTTCTGATGATGAACGTGTACGCCTGTATCAGGATGCTATCGGTTTTATCTCTCCACAAATTGAGGATTTTGGGATTACCATGGTTGAAGCGATGTCAGCGGGTCGTCCTATTCTTACATTCAAAAAAGGCGGAGGAGCCGAGATTGTTCGCGATGGCGTGACAGGCATTCATCTGGCTCACCAAGCATGGGAGGACATTGGCGATGCTGTTATTCGCTTTGAACCGGAACGTTTTGACCCAGCTGTGATTCGTCGCCATGCCGAACAGTATTCATCGGCTCGATTCAAAGAATCATTCGCGAACATTCTTTCACATGCAATGGATCATTGATGGACGAAGCCTTGTCTCTGATTTACACGGAGGCGTTTCTCGCGTGGGCGTTTCGCTTTGTGATGCACTCATCCGTCATGCCGAACCCACAGTTCAGATCACATGTGTCACAACGGGCTGGCGCCAACATTCACTCCAAACAGAGACGCTCAACCGATCGCATCTTCATCTTTCAATTCCAAATAAAATCTGGAGCGCAAACGCACTCTCTCGCTTTGCATCACTCACGGAATCAACGGAGCGTCGCGTCGGGAAATGTCATGCCGTCTTTTTTCCAAATATCGGGTTTACCGGACGAATCACCCTTCCGTACACATTACTGCTTCACGATCTTTCGTTTCTCATCGAACCAAAATGGTTTTCCAAAAAAATGCGAGTCTGGCACCACGCTGTACACGCAGAAAAGATGATCAAAAACGCAACGCACCTTTTTTCTGTTTCAGAAACAACCAAACAAGACGCCATTCGCCTTCTCAAGATCCCAGAAGATCGCATCACAGTAATTCCAATCGGCCCAACTTTTTCGCGCCCTTCCTTAAGTCACGTTCATGCTTCAGATAAAAATCGTTCCGTAATATCTCATGAGCGAGATTATTCTATCCCGTATTATTTCCCCTATGTTCTCGCACTCGGTTCCGGAGATCCGCGAAAAAATACGTCCCTCGCCATTGAAACCGTGCGGACACTCCGAAAGATGGATCAATTTCGCGATCTTCATCTTGTCCTATTGGGATCTCCGCAACGGCCAATCGAACCGTGGATCATCTATGAGGAGAATGTTGATGATGAGCGCATGCAATCACTCTATGGATCAGCGCGCGCATTTCTGTACCCATCGTGGTACGAGGGATATGGACTCCCCCTTCACGAAGCGCACGCACTCGGCGTACCAAGCATCTCATCAAACGGAGGCGCTTTGTCTGAAACCGCCCCACCAAGCACGCGCTTTGCTGATCCTGCGAAATTGCACCATTGGGTAGAAGAACTCGTGCATCTGATTTCAACTTCCAACGCCATCGTTTCACCTTCCAGTCCCACCAATTCAGCCGTCTCACCCGTCATCTCAAGCCCCAACTCCGTCATCTCAAGCCCCAACTCCGTCATCTCAAGCCCCAACTCCGTCATCTCGAGCTCTAACTCCGTCATCTCGAGCTCTAACTCCGTCATCTCGAGCCCCAACTCCGTCATCTCGAGCGAAGTCGAGAGATCCCTTATAAAAGAAACTGCCCTTGAAAAGGGATCTCTCCACGTTGGTCGAGATGACGGGAGTAATTTTAAAAAGGGATCTCTCCACGTTGGTCGAGATGACGAGATCGGAGGAGATCTTTTCAATCAAACGAACACGAGCAACGAAAAAAACAGCGCATGGGACACGACTGCTTTAATTATTTTCCAAAAACTTCGCGAGATCAGTCTTCTAACGGACTAATTTCTTTTTGTTCGCGGTAATACGCAATCTCTTCATCCAAAATTTCGATGGGAACAATCTCACCTTCAAAAAGAAAACGATCCTCAAAGTGCGTCACTTTTGAATACACTTCTTTTTGAAGACTTTCTTCCAATTCACTCCCAAGTCCTCGCAACATCTCCATTCTTTCTTGAAACGCTTCTCGAAGCGCGTCCCCTTTTTTCAAAGCTTCTTTCATCTCCTCTCCACGAGTTTTCCATATCACCAGATGTGATTCTTGCAAAACATTCTTCAGCTCAAGTTTCTCCGCTTCATCAAGAACCGCATCAACCTCATTTCGATGTAGGAATGATTCAAATGTGGGTTCAGCATACGTTGAGCGTAATCGAGTGATGTGCGCTTTTGTCTGTGGAGTTAAAATAGGTTCAATAACATCCCATTCCGTATTTGGATGCTCTTGGATGTATGTTGCAACGGCATACCGAGCAGACCACACGCGGACCGCAAGATCACGCACGGTATCCATTAACTCTAATTGAGAAAAACGTGTTTCATCAGCTTCCGCATCACGAACATACTTTTCCATTCGAGCGCGTTCTTT
This sequence comes from bacterium, assembly GCA_024654265.1. Lineage (GTDB taxonomy): Bacteria > Patescibacteriota > Patescibacteriia > 2-12-FULL-60-25 > 2-12-FULL-60-25 > JANLIO01. The sequence continues at coordinate 3,012 of JANLIO010000085.1, forward strand.
TGCTGGCATCACAAGAGGAAGAAACGTCACTAAAAAATCAATAACTCGATTTCTATTTTGTAAATCAAGAAAAAAATCTGACATAGACAACCATAGTAGCAGTCCATCGAGCTCTTGACGAAATCGTATAATGATGTACACTTTGCGAGCTCCTTGAGGAACAAAAGACGACGACACCTCGTCAGCGTGCGCGTGGGCATTTTGTTGCCAACGCCACATACGCTGGTGTGCGTGTCGAGTGGCAATGCCCCAAGAGGCAACGCCAAACCTGTGAGCGATCAATAGACTGTGCTTTGTACACGCGTTCCAATTGGAAACGTTAGTCCAAAAGGTGCGTGTACATAACAGCGGTTTCTGCGTCCTGTCATCAAGACCTCCGGGTCTGAAAAGGAACTGGCCTTTTGCAGGAAGATGACGCCAAGCCGTGCAACCCCCGACGCCAAAGCTTTCTGCGCGAAACCGCAGTCTGTGATGTCGGAAAGTGTCCAGGACAGCACAGTCCACCCATCCGGTTCTCATCAAATCGGGTTTGGTCTCTCGGTCTAAAGGGGATACTTCTTCGGAGGTATTGGTGGCAACAGGTCCACCACGAGCCTAGTACTTGCTCCATTCGTGGAGAATCGGGTACACAGCTCGGCCCTTTAGTCCCTCGTCGTTCCCCCCTCATCTTGGGATCTCGCTCATGCGAATCCAAACTCCCCATTGCTCATCTCATGGCAATGGGGTGTTTTTTTTACCAGATAA
>JANLIO010000011.1 GCA_024654265.1 bacterium
TCAAACAGGCAGGCGACCCCCAAACCCCTGTCCATTAGATTAATAGGTTAGGAGTTTGAAGGTTTGATGAAACTGGGACACGGGGTGTCCGTTTTTTTAGGGAGGGATTCTTTTTGTCATCCCGAATGCTTTCGGGAAGAACGAAGAAGTTTTTTTCGATACCCCTCTGTATCTCCCCTTCCAAGGGGAGAGTGAGGAGTGAGATGAGGAGTTTCTTTGATTCTGGGTCCCCGGGTTAAACCCGAGGATGACAAGAAAAGAAATGCAACGCTCCACGCTTTGCGCTTCACGTTCCATGCTTCGCACTCTATACTCCCTGTCACTCATTCTTTAATAAAAGACCCACCGTAATGGATACGATGGGCGGAGCTTTAATCAGGCAGATGTGACTACGAGGCTCGACGAGCCGATTGTGGCAAAGCCACTGGCTTTTCGTTATCGAGAATCCGACCTTCGACAACCCTAAGGAGTGCGCCCTCCCTACGAATGCGCCGACGAAATCTTGCCCAGACCTCACAACCGAGGAGTGTTGGCATGTTCGTCACCTCGTTCCACATGATGTTTGCGTCGCTTCCCATGAGTCGACGTAACAATCGCAGAGTATTCGCCGGCCATCTTGGCGCGCCACGGACAACACTCTGAAGATCAATACAGTAGTTGAGCGCAAGCATTTGCTTATCGCTCACATATCCTTTATCGAGCAACCAACGCAGCTGTCGATCAAGAATACGCTTCCTATCAAGCTTCGCAGCGTGGACCACTGCACGATGTCGTGAATCATACCCACGACCAGAGATTTTTCTCGAAATTTTTGGCGTTATGCTGTCATTTTGCATTTCGCCCCCTTCCTGCTCTCGCTTTTGAGAACGATGAAACCTACCAAAAATCTCAGTTTCTGTCAAGTATCCTAGACCATGGTAGACTGCGATCAGTTCTCTAACGAAACCCTTGCAAAGAAAGGAATCCAAAAAATGGATCAGCCCAACGTCTTTCCATGAAATTGGAGCACGGCCACCGGCACGTCGTCTGCGCCGGCTCCCTGAGCACCAGTGTCAGACTCTCAGGGGCTGACGCAGATGACAAGCGAACCCCCACCCTCGGGGACTTCGCACCGCAGATCCCCTCCCGGGACTGCGGTTTTTTTATTGCCCAAACACACGATATCGATTCGCAGAATGCTCTTCCAAATTTCTCCCAAAATACGCCTTTCCATCTGAATCCGTTAAAAAGAAAAAATAGCTTGTTTTTGCAGGATGAACGGCTGATTCAAATGATGCCAAGCCTGGGTTTGCAATTGGCGTTGGAGGAAGCCCTGCGTGCTGATACGTATTATAAACTGAAGTATTCTCAAGGTCTGATGCATCTAATCTTGATTTTCCACTTTTCGTGACATAATTCAACGTCGCGTCAGATTGAAGTCGCATCCCAACATCCAATCGATTTTGAAAAACACTCGCAATCTTTGGACGATCTTCATCATGCTTCGCCTCTTTTTCAACAATAGAAGCTAACGTCAAAACCTCATACAAATCGCGTCCATCCTTTTGGATATCTGCGCGGAGTTCAATGGTACGAAGTGAAAACTCTGAAAGTTGCTTCCGAAACAACCCATCTGGAAGATCATCTGCCCATACGCGATATGTGTCGGGGAACAAGAAACCTTCAAGCGTCGCCTTTTTTGGCAGATCTTTCAAAAAAGGAAATTCATCTGCAAATCGTTCAGCATAAAAATCGCTTGGCGTAATATCAACACCCAACTCCTCAAGTCGATTTTGAATATCAAAAATAGTCCAACCTTCCGGAATCGTGATCGTCAATTCTTCGCGAACAGGTCCGCGTGCCAGAATACGCGCTAAAGATGAAAAACGTGATCCTTCTTTGAGCCCGTATTCCCCGGCTTTAATCTTTGTCGCATTTTTATTTATCCGACCATACACCCGATACCAAAATGCAGATTTAATAAGATTCTGTTCCTCTAAAAGAACGGCAGTCGTTGCAAGCGTTGATCCCTCTAAAATCTCAACGGAGATTACGTTTGCATCTGGCGGAGAGACAACAATCCATGCGGGCAACACAAGATCACGCACCAAAAAAATCAATGCAACAAGAAGAAGTGTAAAAAAAAGTATTTTCTTCATAACGTCCTCACTCTTTCATTTCAACCATTTGTGGATATATCGAATAGATAAGAAACCCACAAACCCGACAACGATGCCAACAGCGACATCGGATGGATAGTGCACGCCAACAAGAATCCTCGCAAGCCCAATCAAGCCGGCAGTGACAAAAGCAACAATCCCCCATTTTCTATTTCCCCAAAAAATGGCAAACGCCAGCGCAAAGCTAACAGCTGTATGACCGGATGGAAACGACGTGGTTAAAGGTTGTGGAATTAAAATTGGAATGAGAGGCCCGCTTATCCACGAAGCCTGAAAAGGACGCAATCGATCCACGATCGTCCCAATACTGTTTGTTATTAAAAGTGCAATAAGCACAGCCCAAATCGCCTCCATAACCGCGTGTTTTTCATGCCGACGACGTGAGTAGTAAAGAAAAGAAGCAATGACAAAGAAGACAGCGATCAGATATCGCGCGCAAAAAACCGCGATCGCTATCAAAATTGGCGATCCCAGGATCAAGTGTTGTAATTGAGAAACAATTTCAAGTTCAGTCATATGATAAGAAGAGAATAGAAACGTGAAAGTTTTTGATTTTTAGATTGGCCAATCCTGGGTCGGGGGTGCTTGTTAGCGCTAAGTGCAGAGTGCGAAGTGCTGAATTTCTTTTATAGAATTATTCCATATTCTAAATTCCCTCCTCTTGCTACCTCTCAGGTTCCCCTATTTTCGATTCATATGGACACCATTTTGCAACCGGACATTTCCAACATTTCGGTTTTTTTCCTCCTACACATACATCACGTCCGAATTGAACAAAAACGCGATTTATCTCCATCCACTCTTTTTTTGGCACAAGCGCCATGAGTTCTTTTTCTACTTTTTCGGGCGTATTGCCCTTTGCCCATCCAAGTCGATGCGCGATCCGTGACACGTGTGTGTCGACAGCAATCGCGGGTTCGTGAAATACATACGTGAGCACACAACTCGCCGTTTTCCTTCCAACTCCGGGAAGAGTCACGAGCTTTTCCATTGTAGCAGGAACACGCCCTTTAAACTCATCACGGATCATTTTCGCCATTTTTTTTATGGCGCGCGCCTTTGATCGATATAATCCAATCGTATGTATCGACTTCTCAATTTCCCGAACATCGGCTTCAGATAGCGACTTCCACGTTGGAAATTGTTTTTGAAATGCCGGATATATTTTTAGCACCTGTTTATCCGTCGTCTGTGCCGAAAGCAACACAGCGATCAATGTATCCTTCGCATTCCCAAAATCCATGTCTCCCTTTTTTGAATATTCTTGACCCAATCGCCGGATCACACGAATTACAATCTTTGAATCTGCCATGTTTAAAGTAAAGAATAAATAGAAAGTAGCTTTTAGTTCTCAGTTCTCGGTTCTCAGTACGACTAACTGCTAGATACTAGATACAAGCTACTGGATACGAACTGCCTCCCTTATACCAATGGCGTTCCAGTCATTATTTCCGGCTTTTCCAAACCCATGATCTTCAACACCGTTGGAGCGACATCTGCCAACATCCCAACAGGCGGTGTCAGTGATAAATCTCCGGCAATCACATCTCCACTCGGAGCTTTTTTCCCTTCAAATGCTTTCCCAATAATCAAAAATGGAACAGGATTTGTTGAGTGTTCCTTATCAATCTCCCCCGTTTGCAAATTTTTAACTTCCTCGGCGTTTCCATGATCCGCAGTAATCAACACAACACCACCCACGCCAAGCGTTGCATCCACAATTTTTCCAATTCCTTTGTCCACGGCTTCCATTGCTTTGATCGTCGCCGTTTCATCTCCGGTATGACTCACCATATCCGGATTCGCATAATTCAGAACAATAAAATCATATTGTTTCTTCGCGATCGCCTGCACAACTTTATCCGTTATTTCACCCGCCGACATTTCCGGTGCTTTGTCATACGTAGAAACGCGAGGCGACGGAATGATAATTCGATCCTCACCCGGAAACTCATCTTCTCGTGTTCCATTTAAGAAAAACGTGACATGCGCATATTTTTCCGTCTCAGCAATATGGAGCTGTTTCAAACCAGCTTTTGAAATGACATCTGCCAAACACGTCTCAACCGCCTGTGGAGGAAAAGCGATTTTTACGGGAAGATCTTTTTCATATTCGGTACATGTTACAAAATACAAATTATCAATCTTTTTTCGCGGGAATGATTCAAACGTCGGCAACACAAATGCTCGAGTTAACTCGCGCGCGCGATCCGGACGGAAGTTGAAAAAGACACACGCGTCTCCTTCCTTCATCGGACCCTCAGGAACTCCGTTGTCCGTAATAACCGTCGGATAAAACTGCTCATCATACACCTCTGCTTTGTACGATGCTTTTATCGCATCAACCGCTTTTTTCGCCGTGCTCTTACTTTGTCCAAGCACAATCGCATCATACGCAGTCTGAATTCGATCCCAGCGGTTATCACGATCCATTGCCCAATATCTTCCACAGAGTGACGCAATTCTTCCCACTTTTAAGGACTTCATCTTTTCCTCCAGCTCTTGAATAAACTGAACGCCACTATTAAAGATCGCATCGCGTCCATCCAAGAACGCGTGGACTGCAACATCTTTCACTTTGTTTTTACTCGCCAATTCCAATAGCGCATGAAGATGAGAATCCGAAGCATGCACATTTCCAGGCGAAACGAGTCCCATAAAGTGCAATGTTCCACCCGTCTTTTTTACATGTTCTATTGCTCCAAGAAGAGCCGGATTCGTCAAAAAATCTCCCGTCTCGATTGCCATGCTAATACGAGGAAAACTTTGATAAAAAATACGCCCCGCTCCAATTGTAAGATGGCCAACTTCCGAATTCCCCATTTCTCCCCAAGATAATCCAACCGATCCTGCCGACGCCTGCAATGTCATTGCCGGATACGATTGAATGAGGCGGTCAAAATACGGCATATGCGAACGCCGAACAGCATTTCCATCCGCATCAGGCGCAACGCCAAATCCATCACAAATAATAAGAATAACTGGTTTTGGGCGATTCATGTCGTTCTAAAGGATACGTCTCGGGAAGCAAGTCGGCAAATCTTGACAAAATGCTCATTTTATGGTATTTTCTTTCGTTCCCTGCGAGCCTCATACTCGCGGTGATACAAGAATTTTAGACCCTTGGAGACTGGGAAAGGAGGGAAGATGGTTAACAGATGGATACGAGAGCTTGAAAAGCGACTCTATCCTCACGTCGTGAGTCTGAACATCGACAACGACGGAATAACCTATGCGATCTTCAACCCAGAGTTGGAGCAGACCATAGGGTCGGCGGAAGTCGTCGAAGCTTTTCGTCGGGCGCTACAAACGCGTCTGATAGAACAAAAACACCCTCCTGAAGCGCTTGCGTTTCTGGAGGACCTAAAAAAAATCGTTAAGCGCCTTAATAAGCGCTTTAAGGAGGCAAGAATGGGAAATGGAACTGGCGATAGGCTCACACTCAAAAACCCAAAACCGGACCCCGAACAAGGAGAGTCCAAACAAGGCGTGAAGGGTGACACCGGACCGCAGAGCGAGAAGGGAAAGGCCGGACCGCAAGACGTGAAGGGTGACACCGGACCGCGAGGCAAGAAGGGTGACACCGGACC
>JANLIO010000041.1 GCA_024654265.1 bacterium
TCGATCAAGAATACAACGCCAACCCACTCGCTGTTGTTCATGCAGGACGTCTTTTGTTGAAAGTTCTTTTGCACGTGCCTGCGCAGAACGACACATCACAATCCGTCGATCATGTTCGTTGCATTGTTCACGGATTGCATCTGCCAGTGCGAGAGCATTATTCGGCGGAACAACTCGCCCATCGATTTGTGGACGGAAAAATGACCCAACACATCCAACATCGGTCGTAACAATCGGAACTCCATAAGCCATTGCCTCCACGATCGTTCTCCCCCATCCTTCATAACGCGAAGAAAGAATAAATAAATCCGCATCTTTCCAAAGTTCAGTCGGTGTCATCCACGGCAAAACTCGCACGCAATCTTGAAGATTTTTTTCTTTAATAAAAGACTGTAGCGTATCTTCTTCCGGCCCCTCCCCGATAAGATCAAGTTGGAAGTGAACGTTTTGCCCTTTAAGAATTGCCATTGCTTCGAGCAAAGTATCCAAACCTTTCTGTCGTACAAATCGACACGGCGCAATGAAACGTGGAAGATCTTTTTGTGATTTCAAACATTCACCAAAATATAATTCTTGCGAAACAGGAATAACCTCGATCTTCGCAGGATCCACGCCAAGACGAACAATATTTTTCTGAATGCGTTCGCTCACAACCCGAACACGCTCGGCACGTCGCAAAAGGAACCGACCGAGCAATGAAAAAGCACGATTCTTCAAAGACTCCTTTCTCCAATATCCAGAATAAAAATCCGCGTGCTCCTGTATTTCAAGCGGTGAATTTGTCCATCTGGAAATAACGTATCCGATGAAGCCGGCAATGAATGGATCTTGCGCCGAGATCACTGTTCTTTCGGGTACCCTCTTTGCCTCACGAATACCCTCTCGGATTGCAAAAAGACTTCGACGCAATGATCCGCCGTGCCAAGAGAAGATCCGTAAATGAACATCGTCTGCATCCCGATAATCCACGTCACCCGCTCCCTTTGAAATAAGAAGTGCTGAAATTGAAAGTCGATCAGATAACATCGATCGTATCCGCGCATACGCCAATGACTCTTTCTCCTGCAATTGTGTTTCAAAACTTACCATCACAACATGCGCCGGCTCATTCTCCATAAACAAAATTCTTCGTGTTTCTTCAAACATCTCCCCTGTCATTCGCATATCACACGGCGTGCTTCGTTTTTCAGGGTCAGGAACAAATGACGCAAGCGTAGAAACCCACGCGCTCCGATCCTGATACGGCAGAACCGTAACATGACTTGGATAATCTTCCGCTGTTTCCGGATTTCCGCCTTTATCGCTAACAAAACACGGTAATCCAAACGAGATTGCTTCAGGGATTACATGCGCATACCCCTCATATCCGGAATGAAGAAGAAACGCGTCAGAAGTTTCATAACAGTGTTTCATTTCATCGTGCGGGATGTGTCCCAAGAAACGAATCCGATCTTGAAGTCTTTTTTGTTCAACGAGCGTTTTCCATTTAGATAATTCCGGCCCGTCACCCGCCACGATCAACTCACACGATTCCGGCAACTCACTCCACCATTCAATCAATTCTGTCACCCCCTTCCACGGCACCGCGCGCATCGCCGTCAAAAATACAACCTTCCTCTTTTCATCTCCTGGATCCGTGCTCTTTCCGTCATCTCGACCTTCCATCCCGTCATCTCGAGCGTAGTCAAGAGATCCCTTTTCAAATAAAAGCGATTTCTCCATTTCAGTCGAAATGACGGATAAATCTACGCTCGGTATATCCGACGCATTCTTCACAACAGAAATCCTCTCACCCGGCACGCCCCATCGCTCCACAACCGTTTTTAGATATTGACTCGGAACAATAATCTTCTTCGCCCGCTTCGCCGTCCACCGTTCAATCCGATTCAAAATACCGCGAGGCTTTGATGCCAAATAATCATCCAAAAGTCGCGTCTCCCCTTTCTGCATCGCACGCTCCCACGCATAATCACCAACAACTTTCATAACAATATCTGTCCCCGTAAGTCGCGCAGAAATCATTGCCGGCAATCCGGAAGCGACCGGTCCTTGCGCGTAGATCAGATCAGCAGACCTCGCCTCTCGAAAAACCTGCCATGCAAATGCGAGATGTCGTATAAAAAGATTTCGATCTCTTGAAATAATCCGCAACCACTTTGAGTTCTCACCTTCTTTTTTCTTCGCACGATCACCATACGTAACCACGACCACTTCGTGCCCTTCTGCACGCAAAAAATCCGACATCCCTTTCGTGTATGTTGCTGGTCCTCCTGCGTCGGGTGGATAAATCCCTGTTGCCAAAATAATTTTCATGGTTTTTGAACAACAACCGTCGTCGAGAGCATAAATGGATCCAGCTCTTCCGGTCGCAATAATTCATTTAATCGCGTTTCAAAATCAACCCACAGCCGAACAACATCCTCACCCCCTTGTTTCATTCTTGGCTTCAAGCAACTGGCGTTATGCTTCATATGACGAACAATATAAAAACCTTGCTTTTCCAATTGATTCAAAAAAATAACATCATCAACACGTTTCATATAGGGACTCTCAAAGCCAACGTATGCGAGAAGTTGACTCACGGGAACCATGATCCGTTCTTTTATATTCCGTGATCGAAAATGCCCAACATCATAATTCAAATACGCAAAACCACCTCTCTTCAAAGATTGCCACACTGTTCGGATAAAAGCCTCTCGATCAACGACATGCTCAATCGCACTTAACGCAGTCACCACGTCAAACTCAGTTTGATCAATCAATTTTTGTGCATCAAAAACAGAGAGTGACATATTTTTTGCCAACCCATATTCTTTCATCCCTTTTTGAATTGCGACTTGATCCGTATCAATTCCCGTGACATGCGCCATGGGGTGAAGCTCCAAAAACCGCTTCCACAGCATTCCGCTTCCACATCCAAGATCAAGAATCCGTACTGGACGGTTCTCGAATCGACGATGAATTTCGCTAAAAATCCACTGTTTTGCTGAATTTCCGTCAGAATAAATCATATAATCTCCATTCAGGGTCGCTCTAAATCTCCCTCTTTCTCCACGTTATCGCTATTCACACATTCTTCCAATAGCCCCTTCATTTGTTGAGCGATCTGATCCCAATCGTATTTTTGATGAACAAGGGATTTTCCATTTTGGATGATCTGCTCGCGCAATGTCGAATCTTCCAATCTTTGCACCGCACGTACAATCGAATCCGGATTTCGTACCTCGCAAAAAAGCCCTGTTTGCCCATCAAGCAAAAAATCCGGAATGCCTCCAACCGGTGTCCCAATCACGGGAAGACCAACAGACATTGCTTCAAGAAAAGAATTTCCAAGTCCTTCAGATAATGACGGTCGAATAAAAACGTCTGCCGATTGTAGAAAAAGTGGGAGATCTGAATGCGCGCATAATCCTAAAAATCGAACACGTTCCCAAACACCTAATTCGTTTGCCAAACGTTCCAGCATCGCACGATCCTCTCCATCTCCAAGAATCACGAATTTCCAAGACACGGGAAGGAGCGAAAGCGCGCGGATCACATCGTCAATTCCATTTTTTAAAGAAAGACGTGACGTTGTAATCAAAACATTTTCATGTTCACGAATCTTCCATTCTTCTCGAATTCGTTTTCGATCCTCCGCTTGAATCTCGTTCATAAAAAGGGACGTATCCACTCCATTTGGAATCACAACCGGTTCTCCCTGAAATCCCATATCCTTTGACCATTTTGCCAAAAAACGACTGATTGCCTGAACCGTATTCGCACGCTTAAAAATCGCTTTATGCAAAAAAGACAATCTTCCAACACGCGCTTTATAGTGCTCTAACGGATCACCTTCTTGAAGCGTGAGAATAAAATGTGTTTGACGAAAAATCGATGAATACACCAAGCCAGCAAATCCACCATAGCTTGCCATTAAAGACCAAACTGCGTTTGGACGAGAAGAACGAAAAGAATAGAAAGAAAAAAGAGGCCCAAAAAAAGGCAGAAGATATTTATCAATCGGGAATCCGAATCCAACACGATGCACATGAACATTTCCAATCTTCTCGGAAGATTGGAGTCCGCGTTTGATTTTTGCGCACACAAGATGAAATTCAAAATCCGGAAGTCGATTCGTGATTTCCTTCATTGCAATTTCAGCACCGCCAACAAGCGGAAAATATGTTGTCGCAAAAATCAAAATCGGCTTCTTCATAAACTTCCTAGAAAATCACGTATGTGATCTTCCAATCGAATGGACGCTTTCCAACCGAGTTCTTCCTCCGTCTTTGTCAGATCAATGGAAACATTTTTTCGATCTCCCGGCTTTTCCGGAAGCATTTGAATTTCTCCACCAAACAATTCTGCGACATCCTTAATCGTGTGCATCACTCGTGGACCAAGACAATATCCATCACCATTCCCCTTTTCAGATGCCAGAATAATTCCGCGAACAATATCATCAACGTGCGTAAAACTTCGATATTGATTTCCAGGTGAAACGATTGTCAGTGGCTTCTTCTCCTGCGTCAGTCGTTTAAAAATACCGATAATTGTCGCGTACGCTCCTTCACGAATTTCGCGCCCGCCATACACATTATAAAAATAAACCGTTACAAACGGTAATCCATACCACTCATTGTAGCGTTGAATAATCTCGGTATTCAGCGCCTTCGACCACGCGTATGGTGATTGATTTCGTCCATCGCCTCCATCAGCCTGTTTTGTACTTGAACCTGCATACACAACCTTTGGAACATTCTTTTTTCGACAAAATTCAAGAATCTGAAATGTCCCTTCAACGTTATATCGCCACGTTTTTTCCGGCTCCTTAAAACTTTCTGACGTTCTGGAATATTCTCCGAGATGGAAAAGAAGATCCGGTACAAAATCAATTTTTTGATCAATCTCTCGTGTGTCGCCCTGAATATATTTCACTCCGGGAATATGATTTGCTTCACTCCCTGTTGAATAATTATCAAGTGAAACAATCTCATTTTCTGGATCACGCACGAGGACTTCACAAAGATGGGATCCAATAAATCCGGCTCCACCGGTAACAAGAATTTTTTTCATATTTCTAAGCATCATTTTTTATTTCATGTACACCTGAAAGCCACGTTGAAAGCGAAACGAGCATCCAAAGACGATTTCCGTGATCTGTCCCGCTATCATTTTCATTCAACAATCTTTTCATCTCCTCATGACGGAAAAGAGGTTTTAATGGCGATGCATCAGAAAGACACCGATCCAGCACCAATTCCCGTAACGGACCTCGGAACCAATTTGTGAGCGGAACCTGAAAGCCCATCTTTTTTCGACTCAACACCGCAGGTGGAAGAACATCCCGCATTGCACGGCGTAATGCGACCTTTGTCTTACCATAAGTCACCTTTTGACTCAACGGAAGACGAAGGCAATACGAAAGAAGATCCTGATCCAAAAAAGGAGATCGCGCTTCCAATCCAAACGCCATTGTCGCACGATCCATTTTTACATTTAAATCATCCGGAAGATACGAACAAAGATCAAAATACATTGCCTGTTCAAGTGGTAAGCGCTTGTTCTGCGATTGTGAAGATTTCAAAAAATCATGAATAAAATGCACGCCACCACTCCCAGTCGTTAACGATCGAAACTCCCGCGTCATAAGACGAGTTGCAGCGGATCGTCCAAAATAGGATCCTGTAAAAAGTTCGCCGTATCCGCGCGCCCATCCTCGTCGTGCCGCGCGAATTGTTTCTGCGATTCGTTCAAACCGCACATCATGGAGTGGCACAGACAACCCGCTTAAAAGAGAAGCGACGGGAAGAGAACGAAGACGGAGAGCTTGAAGATAATATCCGTAACGTCGATATCCTCCAAACGCCTCATCCCCACCATCACCGGTAAGAACAACTTTGATTTCACTCGCTGTCTCTTTCGCCAATAACCATGTTGGAAGCGCAGATGAATCCGCGTAGGGAACATCATAGTGCAACACGATCGTATCGAGAAGTTCTTTCAGATGTTCAGGGCGAGCTTCAAATTCATCGTGATCTGTTTGAAATACATTTGAAATCTGACGAGCGGTGTATCGCTCATCCATGCCAAGATCTGGAAAACCCATTGTGAACGTCCGGATGGGTCTTTCAGAGTGCTGTGATGCAAATGCGACAATCACCGCTGAATCAATGCCTCCCGATAAAAACGCTCCGACGGGAACGTCAGAACTCAACTGACGCTTTAACACAGACGCATTCAATTTTTCACGAATCATTGCATCAATTTCTCCATTCGTCGCATTCGTTTGCGATGCAGACAAATCAGGGCTCCATGAGTGAAAACGATGAGATCGAAAACCGGAAGAATCAAATTCAATGTATGTTCCCGGTTCCAATTGAGAAATATTTAAAAATCCTGTTTTTGGAGCTGGCACATATTGTAATCCGAGGAATGTCCGCACAGCATTCCAATCCACTTCAAACGGCACCATCCCACGAAACGCCTTTACCTCAGATGCGAAATAGAAATCTCCGTTTGATGCCTGCGTCCAAAAAAGTGGTTTTTTACCAACGGGATCGCGTGCAAGAATTAATTTCTTTTCCTTCTTATCCCAAATCGCAATCGCAAACATGCCACGCAATTTCTGAAAGATCTCAGTCCCCCACTCTTCAAATCCGCGAAGGATAACTTCTGTATCGCTTGAAGAGTACCACTCGCCACTAAGTTCTTTTTTTAAATCCTCGTAATTATAGATCTCTCCGTTATACACAATCATGTACCGACCCGACGGAGATGTCATGGGCTGTGATCCTTTTTCAGTTAAATCCAAAATCGCAAGACGCCGATGTGCAAATCCGATACCATCTAAAAGAAGGATCCCATCCCCATCCGGACCACGATGCCGTATCTTTTCCGACATACGCCGAAGTCGACCCTCATCTGGGGCGCGACCATCACGCGTTACAATTCCGGAAATCCCACACATATTTCTATAGATTCTTGCCTAAAATAAGCTATTTATCTATCGTAACCCCAATTATGCCGCATGCCAAGCCACGTATCCTCTTTTGTGTCACTTCAGGCGATTGGGGCGGTGTTCAATTTTTTCTCTACAATTTCGCTAAATTTGCCCAAAAAAACGGTTTTGACGTGCGTATTGCAGCTGGTGAGGATGGTGAATTAGGTGAAAAATGCCTTAAAAATGGAATCCCCTTTACACGGCTAAAACACGTAAAACGTTCAATTTCACCAATTCAAGATCTTGCAGGCATCCATGAAATTCGCATTCTTATCCGAGAATACCAACCTGATTTCATTCATTTGAATAGCTCAAAAATGAGTATCATCGGGTCCATCGCCTCACGCTTGGAAGAGATGAACCCCGGCTCTCTCACAGGGTTTGCAAAACAAAAAAAGAAACCACGGGTCATGTATCGAATCGGCGGTTGGGTGTTTCGCGAAAAAATTCACCCGCTTAAACAGTGGATGTATCTCGCCCTTGAACAATGGACCGCGCGATATAAAGACGTCATCGTCACTGTGCACCCTGAAGATGAAGTGATCGCTCAAGAAAAAAACATTCGCCCAAGAGATCGTGTTCTCACAATCGCGAATGGTATTGATCTTGAACATTTTAATGCTGAGCTCAAAACAAAAGAAGAAGCTCGTCGTATTCTCGGAATTGATCCACAGGCGTTTATCGTAGGAACAATCGCAAATTTCTATCCACCGAAAAATCTTCCGTGGCTTTTACATGCAATCCAAAAGTTTCATAACGTTGATTCTTCTTTATCGACTACCAACGTGACGCATGAATCAGATTCCATTCAGTATGTCATTATTGGCGACGGTCCGGATCACGATGCCATCCACTCGCTCTACAACGATCTTCATTTACAAAACCGCATCATTCTCGCCGGTCGTCGAACAGATGCATCCACCCTTCTTCGCGCGTTTGATATCTTCATTCTTCCGTCAACAAAAGAAGGTATGCCATGGACACTTCTCGAAGCCATGGCAACCGGACTCCCATGTATCGCAACCGACGTTGGCGCGTGCGCATGGATGCTACAAGACAGTGCCGGCATCATCATTCCCGTGAATAATGAGATTGCCCTGTTCGATGCCGTTGCGCAAATCCAATCGGATAGATCCCTTGCAACAGAGCTTGGGAATCGTGCGAAACGCGCCGTGTCAGCAAGATTTGCGTGGGAATCGACCCGTGATATGACGCTCGGGCTTTTTCATTAAACCTACCGCCTCGGTCCTTGCGCCGGCTCGGTTTTGACGGGAGCCACCTCTTCTTTTGCCGGCGGGTTCTCCGTGACAACGACATTTTGCATTGTCGCAAGCACCTCTTCAATGCTCGCAATATTGCCGGAAAGCACGGGCGCAAATTGGGTGGCCATCTTTTGGTCAATCTGCGAAAGGCCACCGAGAATGGCGTTCCGCTCGGAAATGAGTCCGTTGCGTTCCATAAGGCGTGCCAAATCCACATAGTATGGAAGATCACCCCTTGGGATCGCCGAAATAATCGGGAGGATGGATTTTAAGCCATCCGTATCCTTCAACACGTCATAGGCAAACGCAAGGGCAAATGCCTCGCGAACATCTCGTATGCCATATCCTGCCACGCTGTTTCGGGATCGGACGATCTCGGCAGATCCTTCCTCTTTTTTCCCCTGGTCAAACATCAGTGTCAGCCCAAGGATCCAATGCCCTTCACCGATTTCTTCATCAAACGTGATCACTTCGCGTAAAAGGGATTCCGCGTCATCAAACTTGCCCTCTCGGATATAAAACCGCGCCAAACTGTAATACAGCTGTTGCCGTTTCGGGCTTAATTCAATCGCCTTCTTGTATTCGCGTTCCGCAATGTCGCGACTTTCCGGTACAAGAGCGATCATCGTATCCGCGAACCGCGCGTAGATGAACCTTGGATGCGTATTCTTCGGATGCGCCTCGACCTGTGCATCTGAAATTTCAATGATAAGCTCATACCAATCCTTCCAAAACGGGAATTCCCCGGTGCGACCCGATGTTACAAGAGACATGAAATTTCGGGACTGCAAAAACGTCTGTTCTTCAATATATGGCGTTGGAACCAACGCCGCCTGCTTTGCGAGCCAATACGATTCCTCATACCTCCCTTGCCCGAACGCGGTATTCGATTTGATGGTCAACATGGACGCGCGAACCGGAAGAATAGTCGTCCGCCATATCATGACGAGTGCAATGGCTTGGATGATGAGAAAGGCAGTCACTGCGGTTTTAGGCAAGCGACTCTCCGATTCAACCATTACTTCTTTTTCATCCGTCATGCCGAACGATTTGGAATCAACGGCAATGACAAAAGCGAAAAGAAGATAACTCATGGAAAACGCGGCCGGATGGTCGAACACGAAAAGATTTTGAACAAAGTATCCGACCGGCAATCCAAGAAGAATACTCGCGATGATCGGATCAATCCATTTTTTCCGAAAGGCTCGGATAACGGTAATGATGAGCGTGATGTACACGGCGGCAAACGTGGTGAAGCCGAGCATCCCGGTCATGGACAGAACATCCATCACCGTATTATGCGCCCGATCAAACCATGTTTCGTAGTAGCCATGCCGAAGGGACTCGGGATTATATTTTTCATTAAAAATGACATGGAACGTGTCCATCCCCCACCCCGTGATCGGTCGATCTGTAAATCCCTGCCATGCGATGTCCCACGCAATGAAGCGCGTTTTGGATGTTCCGCTAAAATTGGTGTAACGCTCTAAAAACGAGCCCTTAATCACGTCCGTATCCTTTGCGGCATACAATGCGCCATAACTTAAAATACCGAGCAAAAGAAACCCGATTGCCGTTTTTCTGACATTCTTTTTTGGAGTCATGATCGCAAGCGTCACGGCAAAAACAAAGATTCCCACCATGAGTCCCACAAACGCTCCGCGGGATTGGGCGAGGATGAAGGCCGTAAGGTCAAGGGCGCCGACAATGGCATAAAATACCTTCATCTTCACACTGTTTGTTTTAAGCCACAATAATGCGATAAAGAAAAAGCTGAAAATTTGATACGCACCCATGTAAATCGGGTTGTCGAGCAATCCTCCAACGCGCTCACTCGCATGAAAGCTCAATAAATCCGGGAACGGTCTCTGCAAAATCGCAACGACCGCCATAAACGCGGACAACCCGATCTGATAGTTTAAGAGTCGCCTCCATTGAGGCCATGTCTTTAGCATCCCAACCGCCATTGTTAACCATGCAAAAAAATGCAAAAGCGTAAACAATCCATTCATGCGCTCTTGGTTTCCCCAAAAGGAACGCACCGGATCAACTGAGAAAATAGTGGAAAGGATAATAGCGGTAAAATAAGCGATGATCGCCAAATACAGCATAGTCGGCCGTGGTCGATGTCGCTTCTCTCTCCACGCTAAGATTAAGTACGCCGGAAATGTGAGTCCGATCAGAACTTGGAAAAACGCGAGTTTTGAAAAGACAAACGGGAAGATAACAACCGGCCAAAAGAACAAGGGCATGAGCAACCCTCCGAAAATACCGATATAAGTCACCACTGTTAGCCACGAATGCGCGGATTTTGAAGTCTTCATAGATGGTCAGAGGATAGCATTGGAATCGGAAGTTTGGAAGATGGCGCAAAACGCTAAAAAACAGGATGGGAATCAATCCATCCTGTTTTTACCCGCGTCCCATTTACGCGCGGGGACCTTTGTTTTTTAGGCTACATACTGTCGCTTGGGAAACTCACGGTTGCTTCGACTTCCGTTGGGTTAAAGTCCGAGCTCACGGAAATGTCCAAGCCAAAGCTGTAGTTTGTGTAGAATGCGTCGTTGATGTCGTCAATCATCGTATTCCAGCTTAAGCCGTACAATTGCGTTGCTAAGTCTTCGGTTGTCACCCATCGGAGCGAGCCACCTTTGTCCACGGCGTACGTTTTGGGATCCGTGATGAATTTAACCATCTTTTCGCCCGGCTTGTACGTCACGTTTGCACCGAGCGGGATGCCGGCAATGTCTGTCGGGCTAATGGTCTTAACCCCGCTGAATCCAGCATACCATGTGAAGTACGATTTGCTGTTCGGGAAGGCGTGTCGCCGTCCGTCACTGCCAAGGTAGTACACGGCGCTGTCTTCCTGAGTTGCCACGTTTCCATCATCCGGAAGTTTCACAAGGTTGTGTTGCGAGAATCCGATGCCGTCGAAGTAGTCGAGACGTTCCGCGGTTGCCGCGTCCGCCGCCGACGTCGGTGATGGGATGTATCCACCGCCACCTCCGGTACTACCTCCGCCACCTCCACTGCTAGCGGCCGCCGTGACGGCGACAAATGTTGCAGTGACAGTTGTCGACGAGCTGTCCGACGCATCAATGGTATCGGCATACGAGATCGTCATTGTTCCGGTTTGGGTGATTTCAACTTGCCCGTTGCCAAGCGATGCGACACTGGAATTTGCCAATGTGATTGCCGAGTTCTGGAAGATACCCGATGCAACCGCCGTTTCCGTCAGCGTAAATGTTTCCGAGTCACCACCCGCGCCCGAATTCATGGAGACGGTGACGGTCATTGTTTCCGCGCTTGCGGCCAAAAGGTTCCTGTCTGGATCCGTAACCCGGACATAGATCGACGCTGGCGTGGCATATGACGCAACACCCGTCCCGTCCGAATCCACGAAGTCAACCAGATCAACCCCGTACACAATACTTCCCGAAGCTCCGATCGTGACTGTATCGCTGTTTGTGTACGAACCACTCGCGGCAAAACGATTGTTACCGACCGCAAAGGTTCCGTCTGTCAGCGTGAACGCGCCTGTAGATGTCACATTGCCGTTCAATGTTACGGTTCCGGACGTTTTATTCACGGCTAAGTTGTAGAAGTTCGTACTCGCCGATGTTCCACCAAGACGTTGGTTTGCGGTGTTAACGGCTTTGAGCGTACCCGTTTGTCCGTTATACGTCCCGTTGTCGACAAAGTCCGCAACAACTTCATACATTCCACTTCCGTTCCAGATCGTGCCTGTGGATGTGGCGTGGCCTGTTGATGTTGCCGTTCCTTGACCGACATCGAATGTTCCGTTGTTTTGGAAGGTGTCAGAGAACATGATGTCTCCTGTT
>JANLIO010000044.1 GCA_024654265.1 bacterium
TCGTCGCAAAGCCTCCTCGGTCGAGATGACGGGGTTTGGATGACTTTATGGACTTTTTGTCTCGGTGCTCCACGCCATACGCCCTACGCTTCGCGCTCCACGCTCTACGCTCCGTTTTTAGATCGGATCTGGTATACTTTGTGCATGAAACGACAGACGATTAATCGTGGCATTTTTGTTCTTATTTTTGCTTTATTGTTCATTGGAGCATACCTCTTTTTTGTTTCAGGGAAAGAGAATGAAAAATTTTCAGCGACGCCAAAACCGCCGATATCGAAAGAAACGATTCCGGTAGATCAAAGTTCTGCTTTTATCCGAGTGGGTACGATCGCGTATTCGGCGAAAGCGGGTTCGGTGTGGAATGTGCAACTCGCGACCAACACGTGGGCAGATTGTCTTGGTGACGTGTACGATCCGGATGGAGAGGTTGTTCTTTTTGAAACAACGGATTCAGCAAAAGCGAAATTGATTTCTCCGGGATCATTCAAGTGGAGTTGGAATGTTCCTCGTGATGCGCAAAAAGGTCAGTGGACAATTCGATTACTCTGCGGAAATTTTGAAAATCTCGCTACTTCAGAAATCAGTGTGCAGGTTGAATGACATCCAAAAAAATCAAAAATAGAGCTTGCCCATCCAAGGCTTCACGATTTTCGGTTTACTCTCTAGGATACAGCTATGGACGACGTACAAGAAATTAAATCACGAATTGATATCATTGATACGATTCAAGATTATCTCCCACTCAAACCAGCGGGGAGTGGGAGTTTTAAGGGACTTTGCCCATTTCATGGCGAAAATACCCCGAGTTTTTTTGGGAATCGTCCGCGTCAATCTTGGCATTGTTTTGGATGCGATCAAGGAGGGGATCTATTCGATTTTGTGATGCGGATGGAGGGAATGGAGTTTCGAGAGGCGTTGGAACTTCTCGCACAAAAAGCCGGCGTCACACTTACGTCACAACCTCCGAAAGACCGATCTGAGAAACAACGGATCTTTGAAATCAATGCACAAGCTTCAAAATGGTTTCGGAATCAATTATTAAATAATCCAACTGCAGATCATGCTCGTACCTACGCGGAAACGCGCGGGATTGATTCGTTAAACGGAGATATTTGGAAAATAGGGTATGCCCCAGATGGCTGGGATGCGCTCACGGATGCATTAAAAGCCGAAGGAATCACAGAGAGTGAGCTTGTTCTTGCGGGGTTGGCAGGTCAGCGCCAAACAGGGTCCGGGATCTACAGTCGATTTCGCGATCGACTCATGTTTACGATTTCAGATCGAAACGGAAATTGCGTCGGTTTTACGGGACGCCTTCTTACGCCAGACGCGAAAGAATCAAAATACGTCAACACACCGGAAACGCCGGTCTACAAAAAAAGCGAAATATTATACGGTCTTGAAAAAGCAAAAGGAGACATTAAACGAAACGATCTTGTTGTTATCGTTGAAGGGAACATGGATGTCATCACATCTCATATCCACGGCGTCCAACATGTTGTTGCATCATCCGGAACAGCCCTCACCGAACTCCAACTCCACCTCATCAAGCGCTACACTTCTAACATTGCATTTGCATTTGATGCAGACGCTGGGGGGATTGCCGCCGCAAAACGCGGAGTGGATCTTGCACGCCAAATGGGATTTTCCATTCGCATGATTCTTCTTCCAGACGGCGTTGCAAAAGATCCGGATGAACTCATTCGAAAAGATGTAACACTTTGGAAAGATGCGATTGCAAGCGCACCAGAATACATTGAATGGCTTTACCGATTATCATTCCGAAGCTGGGGCGGGCATGATCCGGAAAGTAAAAAAAAGATTGCTCAAGATCTCCTTCCGGAATTCTTGCGAATCCAAAGTCCTATTGAACGAGATAGCTGGATTGTTCGACTATCCGATGATCTTGGCGTTGCGACAGATGCCATACGCGATGCCATTCACAACGCACAGCGCACACAGCAACAGACAAAACGACAATATACTCAGCCGTTCCACGAGAAACCACCGCTCACGAATGAGCCGGAACAGTCAAAAGAAAAATCACGATTAGAGTCTTTACGTGAGCAACTCATGGCATATCTCCTCATTAAGCCGGAGTTACGCGAACTTGCGGAATCTACCATTTCAGAGTACACTCCCGCTTCAGAAGAGATCGAGGAGCGAGCTTCTTTTCTCGCCATCCTCGCAGATCACGAAATCGAAGATCGTTCAGAAAAGACAATGCAATGGGAATTTGAACGAATCGTTTCTCAAATTCGTACGTGTCTCGATAAAGAGCGTCGACAAGACATTGAACAACAGATGAAGGATGCAGAGCGCATAGGAGATACGGAACGCATACGCACCCTTTCCGCAGAATTTCAAAAATTATTTTAACATCATTCGATTCCGGTGGACCGGGCTTTGACTCCGCACCCTACCGATCCCGAATGTAACACCTATGCCAAAAGCGAAAACGTCTTCGAAAGCGCCCGTTCAGAAACCAGCTCCAAAAAAGAAAGCACCTGTAAAAAAAGTGCCGAAGAAAAAGCATGTCATCGAAAAGAAGGTCGCGTACAAACGTGCCGATCCACCGTCACAAACATCACTGGATCAGCTTTTTGATAAAGCACGAACACGAGGCTTCTTAACAGAGAATGAAGTTCTTTTTGCATTTCCAGATATTGAAGATTACATCAGTGTCTACGAACAATTCGTTGATCGACTAGACTCGGCGGGTGTTGGAATCGTTGAAATCAAAGAGGGGATTTTAGGTCGCGAAAAAGAACGACATACCATCATGGAAACGCTCCACAGCGCGAGCGATGAGCGTGGTCGAATTGATCCATTTGATCTGACAGCGGATTCGATTCAAATGTATCTTCGCGAAATTGGAAAGATTCCACTCCTTACAGCAGAGCAGGAGGTCGCGCTTGCAAAACGAAAAGAACGAGCAGATAAAGAAGCGGAAAAAGCACTTATCGAAGCCAACCTTCGTCTTGTTGTTTCGATTGCAAAGAAATTTATTGGAAAATCGCTTTCACTTCTCGACTTGATTCAAGAGGGAAACATTGGTCTGTTCCGAGCTGTAAAAAAGTTTGAATATCGTAAAGGATTTAAATTCTCAACGTACGCAACATGGTGGATCCGTCAGGCAATCACGCGCGCGCTCGCCGATCAAAGTCGAACGATTCGTATTCCGGTTCACATGGTGGAAACCATAAACAAGTTCCAACAAATCAACCGTCAGCTGATTCAAGATCTTGGGCGTGAACCACTTCCGGAAGAAATCGCAGCAGAAATGGGGCAACCACTTGAGAAGGTGCGTCACATCATCAAGATCTCTCAAGACACGGTTTCACTCGAAACATCCGTTGGAGAAGATGATGAAGATTCAACACTGGAAGATTTTATCGAAGATGTTAAAAACGTTTCTCCAGATCGCGCTGCAGCGCTTGAACTTTTACGCGACTATGTGAAAGATGTGATCAAAGATCTCACTCCGCGAGAACAAAAGATTTTAGAAATGCGATTTGGGCTTGAGGATGGAGTGTCACATACGCTTGAAGAAGTTGGGAAAGAATTTGATGTTACGCGTGAACGTATTCGTCAGATTGAGGCGAAAGCCATGGAGAAGATTCGACAGCACCCGCTTGTCCGAAAGTTGATGGATTATTAAAAGCGTTTTACTGAAAGAATTTGGAATATATCTGTCATCCTCGGGTTTAACCCGGGGATCCAGGATCAAAGGGGGTGTGAAATTTAGAATTTGAAATATATCTGTCATCCTCGGGTTTAACCCGGGGACCCAGGATCAAATGGACTTCTCCATTAGATCCATTTCTTCCGTCAGCTCGACTACTCATCCCGTCATCCCGAAAGCATTCGGGATCCCTCTTAAGATAAAACATTCATCTGAAAAGGGATTCCTCCACTCGTCGCAAAACCTCCT
>JANLIO010000054.1 GCA_024654265.1 bacterium
CGTCATTCCGACCGAGGAGGTTTTGCGACGAGTGGAGGAATCCCTTTTCAGATGAATGTTTTATCTTAAGAGGGATCCCGAATGCTTTCGGGATGACAGAATAAGTAGTCGAGCTGACGGAAGGAATGGATCTAATGAAGAAGTCTATTTGATCCTGGATCCCCGGGTTAAACCCGAGGATGACAGATATATTTCAAATTCCTTTCTGAGACTGAGAAAATCGGATGTCCGACATCCGATAAAGCTAGATTATTCTGTCATCCCCGTGAAAACGGGGATCCAGGATCAAAGAGTAGTTCCTATTTAGATAAAGCACGCCGTTTGATTCTGGATCCCCGGGTTAAACCCGAGGATGACAGATATATTCTAAATTTCAAATTCCAAATTTCACACCCCCTTTGATCCTGGGTCCCCGGGTTAAACCCGAGGATGACAAATGTATTCTAAATTTTCATAATCTCATTGACTCCCGTAAAGGGAAATGCCATGATTAGGGAAAGAAATTGACTATGGCAAACCCGATTGATCACGCAAAACCAGACTTTGATTCCGCGATAGACCACTTGAATAAAGAACTCAGAACAATTCGATCAGGACGAGCAAATTCCGCGGTTGTCGAGGGAATTATGGTTGAAGCATATGATTCTTTAATGGATTTAAAGAGTGTCGCTTCCATTAGTACACCGGATGCACGCACGATCCAGATTGAACCGTGGGATTCGAATTTAATAAAGCCAATTGAAAAAGCACTGCAGACATCGAGCATTGGATTAAATCCAAACGTTGCCGGAACAACGATTCGTCTTGTGATGCCTCCGATGACAGAGGAGAATCGAAAAGAATTGGTGAAAATTATTCATCAAAAAATTGAAGAAGCTCGTATTCGTATTCGAAATGTTCGTGAAGAGGTGCGTGAAAATATTCAAGCGGAAGAACGTGCAAAGACGATTTCAGAAGACGATCGGTACAACCTTCAGGAAAAATTGGATGATCTTGTCGGAGAATATAATAAGAGGGCTGATGCATTCGGGAAGGAAAAGGAAACAGATATTATGAGCATATGAGTATGAGCGACGATGAACAGCGAATGCAAAATCTCGTGTCGCTCGCAAAGCGGCGCGGTTTTATTTTTCCCGGATCAGAAATATACGGAGGATACGCGAACACGTGGGATTACGGTCCGTATGGTGTTCAGTTACGCAAAAATATTCGGGATGCGTGGTGGCAACGTTTTGTCACAGGCCGATTGGATGTCGTTGGAGTTGAAACGCCGGTGATTATGAGCCCAAAGGTTTGGGAGGCATCCGGCCATGTTGGTGGATTTAGCGATCCGATGGTGGATTGCAAAAAATGTAAAAATCGATTTCGCGCAGACCATCTTCTCGAGGAAAATGGTGGAGCTATGCCAACGGCGTGTCCAGAATGTCGAGGTGAATTAACGGAAGTTCGTCAATTTAATCTCATGTTCAAAACAAACGTTGGTCCAATGGATGACGATTTAGCGAGCGCGTATCTTCGACCGGAAACTGCGCAAGGCATGTTTACCGCTTGGAAAAACGTACGCGATGCCATGCGTGTTCGTTTGCCGTATGGAATCGCACAGATTGGAAAAGCGTTTCGGAATGAGATTACAACGGGGAATTTTATCTTTCGCACGCGTGAGTTTGAGCAAATGGAAATTGAATATTTTGTGCATCCGGATCACGCCGATGAAGCGTTTGAAATGTGGCTTCTTGAAATGAAAAGTTGGGTACGCGACGTGTTGAAACTCCCTGAGGAAAGTGTTGTGTACCAAGAGATTGGGGAGGGGGATCGTGCGCACTATTCATCTCGTACGATTGATGTTGAGTATAAATACCCGTTTGGTCAAAAGGAGTTGTATGGATTGGCGAATCGGAGCGATTACGATCTTAAAAAACATCAGGAGGTGAGTGGTGAAGATTTAACGTGGCGCGATCCGCATACGGGTGAAAAAGTTCTTCCATATGTGATTGAGCCGACGTGGGGATTGGATCGTACCGTTCTCGCTGTCTTGCTTGCGCATATGGATGAAGATGCTGCGCCGACCTCGGAAAAAGATAAAACAGAATCGCGCGTTGTTTTGCGACTTCCAAAAAATCTTGCGCCGGTTAAAGTCGCGGTTTTTCCATTGCAAAAGAAAGAAGATCTCCAAACAAAAGCAAAGGAATTAATTTCCGCACTTCAAGCGTATGGGATGGCGGTTGAGTATGACGAATCCGGATCTATCGGTAAGCGATATCGTCGTCAGGATGAAATCGGGACACCGTGGTGCGTGACATTGGATATGGACTCGATTGAAGATGGATCGGCAACGATTCGTGATCGAGATACGCTTGAGCAAGAACGTGTGGTTATTTCTGATATTCCAAAAACTCTTTTTGAACAATTACACTCAAATTCATGACAACACCCAAACCAAAGAAATTAAAAAATGGCATGACACTCATCACCGTGCCACAAAAAGGCGCGACATCATGTACGATTTTTGTCATGGTTCGTGTGGGCTCACGCTATGAGACACAGGAGATTAATGGTGCTTCTCATTTTGTTGAGCATTTGATGTTTAAGGGAACGAAGCGACGACCAAATACGCAGATTTTAACGCAAACACTTGATCGATACGGCGCAGAATATAATGCGTTTACCGGAAAAGATGTGACAGCGTATTACGTAAAAATTGAGGCAAAGCAGACGTCGCTCGCTTTGGATCTTTTGCATGATATGGTTTTTCATTCGCTGTATAAACCGAAAGAGATCGACAAAGAGCGTGGCGTGATTCTCGAGGAAATCAACATGTATGAGGATAACCCGCTCATGCATCTTGATGATTTGTTGGAAGAGGCATTGTTTCCAAAATCAACATTGGGATGGAATATTGCCGGACCACGCGAAGTGATCCGGAAGATTACTCCTGAACAGCTTGTTGCATATCGAGATGCGTATTATGTTCCGGAACGTATTTCTATTGTTCTCGCGGGGAAAATTCCGGTTGGGATTGAGAAGCAGATTGAAAATTCATTTGGGAAAGAGAAACAGAAAAAAGAAGGTTCGGATCTTTCCTTCGCTTCTTTTTGTCCGCCGAAAAAAATGGAGACACCCGTCATTGTCCAGAGCAAAGAGACGGAGCAGGTTCAGCTCGGAATTGCATTTCACGCGCTTTCGATTTCTGATAAAGATGCGCCGACTGCAAAACTTCTTGCAAATATTTTAGGTGGTGGAATGTCATCACGACTCTTCTCCGAAATTCGAGAGAAACGAGGATTGTGTTACACCATTCGCGCCGGGCATGAGGCACTGGAAGATGTCGGTATTTTTTCTATCACAGCCGGATTAGATAAAACGAGAATTGAATCTGCTACAAAGGCAATCATGAACGAGCTGAAAAAGATTTCCGAAAAGGTTGTTTCAAAGGATGAGCTTCAGAGCGCGAAAGATAATCTTCGTGGTCGAACAATGCTTGCGTTTGAAGATTCCGCGGTGCAAGCACAGTGGTTTGCTCGCCAGTGGACCTTTCAAAAAGAACTTCAAACACCGGATGAGTTAATGAAAAAGATCGATCGTGTCAAAGGATCTGAGATTAAAGCACTTGCAAAACGACTTTTTGATCCGGCGCATATGGCGGTTGCCGCAATTGGTCCAATTGCAAATACAAAGGCACTTGCACGTCATTTCACCTTTCCTTCTTGAAACGACTTGTAAAACCCGTAGGATTGTGTAAGGTATTGGGCAAAGAAGACATATCAGAATATGGAAAAAAAGCTCATTATTGCGAACTGGAAAATGCATTATGGCCCGATAAAGGCCGGTGCGTGGATTCGTGCATTCCGACGGGAACGGCTTCCAAAGGATTTAGACGTTGCCGTTGCTCCGCCATTCATTTCATTGGCGTCAGTGCGTGCGTCGCTTGGTCGTGCATCGATCCCAGCGTTAGCGTCACAGGACGTGTACTGGGAGATGGAAGGGAAGTTCACAGGAGAAGTTTCTCCGCCAATGCTTGAAGAGCTTGGGATCCAATATTGTCTTGTTGGTCACAGCGAACGCCGAAAACATTTCGGAGAAACAAATGAGACCGCTCGTAAAAAAGCAATCGCATTACAAGCTGTTGGGATCTCACCTGTTCTCTGTGTTGGTGAAACGGTTGTTGAGCGACGCGACGGAAACGCATTAAAGACTGTTCGCGCTCAGGTTCGTGCCGGGATTAAAGGAGTGAAACCAGATGGAAAGGCTCCGCTTCACATCGCCTATGAACCTGTGTGGGCAATCGGTTCTGGGCGAGCATGTTCACCGCACGATATCCGTGAAATGCACGAAGCCATTCGGGGAATCTTACGAAAAGCATATGGCGCAAAAGCCTCTGACGTTCGTGTCTTGTATGGAGGTTCGGTTGATGAACATAATATTCTTGAGTACATGACAACAAGCGGAATTGACGGTGCTCTTGTTGGAACAGCATCTTTGGATCCGGCAGCGTTTGGTCGCCTTTGTCGGGCGTCAATCGTGACGTAAGAACAATGGATAACGCGTTTAACTCGTTATCCGTAAAATCGAGAACTTCAATTTATGTTATTTTGGATCATTGGAGGCATTGGGGTCGTCGCATTCGTCCTGCTTTTTGTTATTATTTTTCGTCATTGGAAAGAGATTCGACTTCTTGATCCGGGATCCATTCAAGATGAGCAAGTCCGAAAAAAACAAAAACAGATTTTAGAGAATCGTTTTGAACGAGTGAAGACGAGTACGATCCATCCGATCCGTTCTGTTTTTCTTAAAATTATTCTCGTTATCAAAAAAACATTTCATGCGGGATATATCAAATTGATTCGCATTGATCGTTTGTATAAACAGGCAAAGTCACCGTTTGCGAACATGGGTCCTTCAGATGAAGACCGTATGAAAGCACTCCTTGATGAAGCGCGCTCGTTGACACGTAATGAAAAGTGGGGGGACGCAGAGCGACGTTTTTTGGAAGTGCTAACTATTGATCAACGAAGTGCAGATGCGTATAAAGGATTAGCAGGATTGTATCTCAAACAAAAAATGTATAGTCAGGCAAAGGAAACGTACGAGTTTTTACGAAAGGGTGGAAATGCGGATGATGTTGTATTTGCCGGACTTGCAGAGATTGCAGAGAACGAAGGGAATGAAAAGCGTGCTGAGGAAATGTTGAATAAGGCGTTAGAAATGCGTCCGAAACTTGCACATCGCCATGCAGAACTCGCATCTTTCTTACTTCGAAAGAAGCGACCTGCGGAGGCATGGGGATCGATAGAAGAGGCTGTAAAACTCGAGCCGGGATCTGTTCGATTTTTAGAGCAGTCGCTTGAAATTGCGATTCAGAATGAGGATGTGGCTCATGCTCAAAAGAAGTACGATGCTCTACGATTCCTTCAGAAAGACCGAAAGGCACTGCAAATTTGGAAAGATCGTCTTGAGGCACTAAAGAGATAGACGTTTTGACAGAAGAACGAAAAAAAGCTACTCTTTTCGCGCTCATTCGTGATTGACCGTTCCTTGAGACTCTCTTATTCCATGCCAGCGTAGCTCAGTGGTAGAGCAACTGTTTTGTAAACAGTAGGTCATCGGTTCGAATCCGATCGCTGGCTCCATCGTATTTTAATCCACACCTGACGCGCAATACGAAATTGATCGAAAAAAGAATATCTCTATTCCAAATTCTAAATTCCAAATTCTTTATTCCAAAACACTATGTCCCAAGAAACATTGATCAAGCTCGCATGTACAGATTGTAAGCATGTGAATTACCATTCAACGAAGAATAAAAAGACGATTAAAGAACGTCTTGAACTTCAGAAGTTTTGTAAATTCTGCAAAGGACGCACAGCGCACAAGGAGACGAAGTAATTGAGGTATTTAGTATAGCTCTAGACATATAAGGAACAGCGATGCCATACAGGATGCTTTTGATATCATTTATTTATGATTTCAAGAGATGCATTAATAAAATTGTATCTTGAGAAGGGAAAATCACAGAAAGAGATCGCGTTGATACGTGGTTGTTCTGTTAACCAAGTGTGTTATTGGATGCGTCGACACAACATTGATAGAAGGTCAATTCGCGACGCTGTGTATTTGAAGAACAACCCGAATGGAGACCCGTTTTGTTATCGAGCCCCGAGGAATCGCGAGCAGGAGTGGCTTCATGGAATGGGGCTTGGATTATATTGGGGAGAGGGAACAAAAGCATGCAAAGCATCTGTTCGAATTGGAAATTCGGATCCGAAGCTCATTAAAATGTTTATGCAATTTATGATCACTTTTTTCCAAGTTCGTAAAAGTGATTTTCGTTTTAGCTTGCAATTGTTTAACGATATTGATAAGAATGTTGCGTCTCGTTATTGGTGTCGGCGGTTAGGCGTGAATTCGAGTCAATTTACAAAGCCAACATTTTCGCCGTCTCAATCGCTTGGAACTTATAAACGAAAATGCCAATATGGTGTTCTCACGTTGTATGACCACAACACGAGATTACGGGATCTACTGATAAATGTGCTAGAATTGTCCAGCGAGAGTTCCTTTACAGTAAAATAGCAAAAAGAGACAACATGCCGTTGTAGCTCAGTTGGTAGAGCATCTCCATGGTGGGTCGCAACATCCCTGCCCACGTAACGGGAAACGGTTACGTGAATCCCGAATAACGGTTAAAGGCCAAAGCTTGGCTAAGACCGTGGCGTCACAAAAAGTAAAAAAGACGCCCGAACGACTGACAAGGGCTCCGAAATTTTTTGGAGAAGATACAGTCTAGCCCTCTTCTATAAAGCACAAGAATGAAAAAGAGGTGTACGCGAAGGAG
Source organism: bacterium (assembly GCA_024654265.1). GTDB lineage: Bacteria > Patescibacteriota > Patescibacteriia > 2-12-FULL-60-25 > 2-12-FULL-60-25 > JANLIO01. Next base: position 6,833 of record JANLIO010000054.1, read on the forward strand.
AAGGTCACCGGTTCAAATCCGGTCAACGGCTCCATCGCGTTCAACGCGATCATGGGTCGATACCGAAGCGGTCAAACGGGGCAGACTGTAAATCTGCTGGCATCGCCTTCGTAGGTTCGAATCCTACTCGGCCCACCAAAA
>JANLIO010000062.1 GCA_024654265.1 bacterium
TTTGACGCATTTATCGTCATGGCATCAACATGCAATTTCTCAACCGAAAGATCTAATGCCCCCGATGCTTGGCATGCGTCTGTATGAAAATATGGAAACGCTGTTTTCTTTTCCTTCCGCCATTTTAATAATTCGCGACCAATCTCGGCAATCGGCTGGATTGTTCCGATCTCATTATTCGCATACATAATGGTCACGAGTACCGTGTTGTCACGGAGTGCGGAAACAACGGTTTTCGGATCAATGCGTCCGTCTCGATTCACGTTCAAAATTGTGAGATCGATTTCCCCGCGCTTCTCCATTTTCGTCAAAGGTTCCAAAACAGCAGGATGTTCAATCGATGATGTCACAACATGGGCGCGAACCGGATCACTTTCTTTTTGTGATAATGGTCCTTTTAATTTTTTTGCATAAAATCGTGGGATACCTTGCACCGCTAAATTGTCAGATTCGGTTCCACCTGATGTAAAAAGAATTTCAACCGGCTGACATCCCAAAATGACGGCGATTCGTTTTCGCGCATCATCCGACGCTTCCTTTGCGCGCAACCCCGGCGTATGAAACGATCCCGGATTTCCAAAAAATTCCCGAGCAAACGGTTTCATCGCCTTCTCCACCTGCGGATCAAGCGACGTTGCGGCAGCGTGATCAAGATAAATGTCGCTCATACTATAAAGATAGAATTACAGGAAACCACCCCATGCGTCAAAGCGGTGTCGTTTTCATTCATAAAAGGATGTCCGCAATCAGAAGTCAGTATTTCATTCGCGTGATAAACTAGTGTCATGAAGAAATTGATTCTGTTCGCTTCGTGCGTTGCGTTGCTTGGCGCGGGTTGTGTTTTTGAACGCGCAACATCATCTCCATCTATCTCAGCTCCAATTACAGAACAAACGACCGAAGCACCGATCGCACAACGAAACGGGTTTGGCGATATTCCACCTTCGCCTATTCCTCCACGTAAACCCGGAGTGCAAGGAAGCGTTCGCTTACATGCCGAGTTCCCATCTCTCCCACCAAATTCGACAGTTCTTCGTATCCGTAGTGGTCAACCAAGTGCACCTGAACTTCAAAATATCGCGCAAGCACTTCAGCTCCCGCAGGGAACCATTGGAAGAAATCCTGTCACACAAGAGCTCCTCCTTTCATGGAAGGATGATGAGGGTCGAGTTTGGACGTACAACGGAGATGAAGGACTTATCCATCTTTCAAATAGCGTTATTCGAAATGCGGATATGGGAGGCGTTCTCTTTCACGATGACGTCCTGAAGGACCATGCGATTGGCTTTCTCCGAAGTATTGGTGCCGAACTCACGCGCATAGGAAATCCTTACATTGACGAAGGAGCTTCCGATTCAAAAATCGCGGTCATCCGATTTAATGCAAAGCAAGACGGACAAGGCATTTGGTCGGAAAATGGATCGGCGCGCATTGGTGCAACAATTGAAATTCAACGTATGGGCGGGCGCATTCTGGAAGGCTCACTCATGATTCGCCAAGATCCTGATCGCTCCGACTACCCAACACGACCCCAAGAGACCGTTCAAAAACAGCTTGCGCAAGGTGGGCTAACCGGAACTCCAAACGGCGACGTTGTTATTGATGAAATTTCGTTCGAATGGCTCCAAGTCACGAACCACGCTGAACTGAATACAACGTTTCTTTACCCGGCGATCATTGGAAACGGTATTATCACGTACCCAGACAAACGCACTGCGCCATATCGAATCGTTGTTTCATTAGTTGAGTAATTTCAAAGGAAATAGGCCTTCGGGTAAAACTTACTTGACGTATATCAAACTTTACGGCATAGTCCCCCCAACAACTCTATGTCAATGAAAGATCATACTGTATTTAATTGTCTGCGCAACCTTCGTGAAGAAACGAAAATTACACAAGACAAGTTAGCAAAAGCTGTCGGAACAAGTCGACAAACGATTTGTGCTATGGAAAAAGGTGAATATATCCCCTCTCTTCGTCTCGCGCTTTTGATTTCCGAACACTTTGGCCACCCAGTTGAAGATGTCTTCCAATTAAAGCGAAAGTGCTAAAATAGGTTCATGAACAAAAAAACGCTTGTCACATTTGCCTTGAGTACGCTTTTTTTTATTGGACAAGGATGCACAACGGTCGCTCCGGACAAACTGACAAATGAACCACAGGTCGTACCGAATGCCGAAGCAAACGTTTCGGATCAGGCACAAGATTCAACCTTCCAACCCTTCTCGCTTTCCGCCTACACCCAAGCCAAAGCAGAAGGCCGACCAATTCTTCTCAATTTTTTTGCAAACTGGTGCCCAACCTGCGCTACCCAAGAACCACGAACTGAAGCACTCTTCATAAATAAGAAAGTTCCATCCGGAATCTCAGCGTTCCGAATCAACTACAACGATAGCGAAACTGACGAAGATGAACGTGATCTTGCGAAACAACTCCACGTCACCTATCAACATACCTACATCTATTTTGATAAAAATGGGAACGAAACCGCGCGCACGATAGGAACAACTCCCGATTCAACTGTCATTAAAAATTTAAATGCAATTGCGCCATGATTCAATTCCTCTTCGCCCTTCTTGCCGGCATCGTAACAATCGCGGGTCCGTGCATTCTTCCGTTGCTTCCGATCATCCTTGGAACAGCAACCGTAAAACAACATCGATCACGTCCACTTTTCATCATCTTAGGGTTCACCCTCTCTTTCACTCTTTTCGCTGTTCTCTTCGCCGTTGTCGGCCAACGTCTCAATCTTGATCCATCCGTATTCAGAACGATCTCAGCAATCGTTATCGGTCTTTTCGGAGTTGTGATGGTGGTTCCGCATGTTCAAGAAAAACTATTTGCAAAACTTCAGCCACTTCTTACACGCCTCACTCCAACCGCAGACCCAACAGCAACAGATCGATGGGGTGGTTTTATTCTCGGAACATCACTCGGCCTCATTTGGACACCATGCGCCGGGCCGATTCTTGGTTCCATTCTTACGCTCATTGTCGCGAATCAAAATCTCGGGCAAGCCGGCGCGCTTCTTTTTGCATATGCACTCGGCGCCGGAATTCCAATGCTCGCGATTGCATACGGTGGACAAACAGCCATGCAACGCGTTCGCGTTTTATCTCGTCATGCAGAAACAATTCAACGCGTCTTTGGCGTTATCATCATCCTTGTCGCACTCTCACTTCTTTTCGGTCTTGAAGTTCGCGCACAAAATTGGCTTCTCATCCACACGCCATGGTTATTCTTAAATTTGAATTTTAATCTATGACACGCCCAACGCGAAACATTCTCATTGTCATTGCCATCCTCGTTGTAGGATCGATTGTCGCACTTTCCTTCGGTCCATCTATTGACCTTCGTCCAAGCGACTCTCCATTTCAAACGACAGATACAACAACTCCGGAGCAACGGCTCGTCACACCAACCGACATGATTGAAAAAGGGATGCCACTCCCTATCCTCAATTTTATTCTTCCTGAATTTCAGGGCATCACCGCATGGTGGAATACGGCAAACAATCAAGCGCTTACACCAAAAGACCTTACCGGCAAAGTTGTCCTCGTTGATTTTTGGACATACTCCTGCATTAATTGCATCCGAACTTTCCCCTTTCTTCGAGAGATGCAACAAAAATATGCAGAGAACGGCCTCGTGATCATTGGCGTTCACACACCTGAGTTTGCATTCGAGGCGGATCCAAAAAACGTGGAGCGCGAGATCTTGCGAAATGATCTTCAATACCCTGTCGCACTAGATCCAAATTTTGAAACATGGAACGCGTATCAAAATCGATACTGGCCGGCTGAATATTTATTTGATGCAAAAGGGCGATTACGACGAACGCATTTTGGTGAAGGAGAGTATCAAAAAAATGAAGAAGCAATCCGCTCCCTTCTCAAAGAAGCTGGCTACACGCTACAAGATGAACAGATGACAGACGTTTCGACGCCGGACTTTGGGAAAATTAAAACACCCGAAACCTATTTCGGCCTTGAACGTGGGCGTGAGTTTATGCAAACGGTTGGAACGCTCGGATCACCGACATTATTTGAAACAAAACGTACTCCAATCCAAAATCGTTGGGACGCAGAAGGGACGTGGACGTTTCTACCCGAATACGTTGAAACGAGTTCCGAAAATACACGGTTCTTTTTTAACGTTCAAGCGTCGAAACTTCACCTTGTGTTGGAATCCGCAGATGGCACGCCAAAGTCAATCGAGATTTTCGTTGACGGCGTACGAACCAAAGAAATCTCGATTACAAATTCCGAACTCTACGATATTGCAGACTTTCCGGACGCTGAACGACATCAAGTCGAAATCCGCATCCCAAATTCAGGCGTTCGCTTTTACGCGGCAACGTTTAGTTGAGAAGCTTTTCCAAAAACGCCAAACCTTCTTTTCTTGTTGCTATTTCTCCCCGATCTCGCGCCGATTCAACATCTGCAATGAGTTCACCGACCCGTGGACCTGGAGCGATGCCACGTATAACACAATCCTCACCACGAATAAGCGTCTCAACGGCAACCACCTTTAAATCGTGTTTCGCAATTGCTTTACGCATTCGATTTCCATACGCAAATCCGCGTTTGGATGAATCCGAAAATGCACGTCCACGAAAATCCGCTTCCGCAACTGCGAGCAACAATTCAACATCAACGGGATATAATCGACGAATTAATTTTCGTACCGCATTCGTGTACTGCTCTTTTGTTAGCTCTCCCTTTTCTTCCGCCTTCATTATCATTCCCGGATACAAATGTGCTTTGACGAGTTTCTGTACCGCGTCATGATCTTCATTCGACACCGCAAATTTTTCTAAAAGTATCCTTGTCGGTTCAAGACCCGCCTCCGAATGGCCATGCGATCGTATCCGCCCATCCATCACACTCGTTTTTGCAGGCTTCCCCAGATCGTGACATAACGCACCAAGCATAACGTGCCATTTTTCATTTTCAGAAAAATCATCAGCATGTTCTCGAATGATCTTCTCAGCTTGATCCACAACCATCATCGTGTGAATCCACACGTCACCCTCCGGATGCCATTCCGGCTCCTGTTCCGTCCCAATCATTACCTCTAATTCCGGATAGTCTTTTTTGATCAATCCGATTTCACGCGCAAGTTCAAATCCTTTCGACGGCATTTCAGATTTCAAAAGAAGTTTCCTCATCTCCTCTCCCACGCGCTCACATGGCAATGTATCAAGGTCTCTACGCTCAACCATCTGGCGCAAAAGAGATTTTGTTTGCTCATCAATTCCAAGTTGAAACCGTGCTATAAATTGAATTGCGCGATACACACGAAGAGGATCGTCAACAAATGTCACCGGATCTACAACACGCAAAATCTTTTTTTTCAAATCCACCTGTCCATCAAATGGATCAATAATCTCGCCAGTCAACAGATCAACGCTTATCGCATTTATTGTAAAATCTCTTCGACGTGACGCATCAATGTACGACATCACGGGATCGCCTGTCACCGCAAAACCACGATGACCAATTCCCAACTTTGATTCACGTCGAGGAATGGAAATATCAATTTCAATATATCCTGACAATTCATTTTTTTCATCCTGGCGACCCAAAACCCGCGATCCAGAATTTAGGATCACCTTTAAAACTCCAAACGTACGTCCAACGATCTTCACTTTTCCCGGATACAAATCATTCATTGCTTCTTCAAGATAGTGTGCGTCAACGCCAAACACTTCAATATCAACATCCTTCGATGCAACTCCCAAAATAGCATCGCGAACAAACCCGCCGACAATAAGCGCACGAGGTATGGAGTCTCTGTACCCCTCCGACGTTGGAAGGGATTGAACCGCCTTTGCGATTCGGATGATCTCCGCAACAATCTTTGGATTTTGTTTTTTTAGTTTCACTCGAAAATCCATACCCACAATCATACCAGAATCGTACAATGAGGTGCTTAGGGGTGATCCCTTGTTCTACTGGTGTCATCCTCGGGCTTGACCCAAGAACCCAAAATAAAATTCGGATGTCCGACATCCGAAAAAACGGACATCCGCTAAAAACGGACACCCCGTGTCCCAGTTTCATCAAACCTTCAAAACTCCTAACCCATTAATCTAATGGACGGGGGTTTGGGGGTCGCCTGCCTGTTTGAGTGATCTAGCGATAGCGTTGAACGAGTTCAGCCGACCCCCAACATCTTTTTTGTG
>JANLIO010000063.1 GCA_024654265.1 bacterium
CCATCACTCACATATCGAAAGTTTAGCGTAACCTCAACAGGCTCGCCTTCAACTTTTCCCTGCAAAGAAGTTTTTGTTTTTCCCGTGCCTTGATCTGCAGACGCGATCAAACATGTACCATCCTCCGGATGAAGGGAAAAGTGAACATCAAAGAGTCCTTGGCGCGCAAACAAGCTCGCCGCCCGCACAGCCTTTTGAAGTTCGGTTCGTGAAAGAACCGCTTCTGTTTTAAATTCTGTCGGAATAATTTCTTTGTATGGAGGAAATGATCCCTCTATCAATCGAGTGACGAGCTGAGCTGAGCCAAGCGTGGCAACAAGCTGATTCTCCGTAAAGCTCCAACGAACACCTGCTGTTTCACCCATACTATCTGAATATGAAGTCAAAATACGAGAAAGTTCGGCTAAAGCTCGCGCAGGGACAATGAGAGATGCATCGCCAACCATTTCCTGAAGTGGAATTTCCGCTTCAGCCAATCGGTACGAGTCTGTCGCTGCCAACACAAGAGTCTTCGTTGACTCAGAAAGGACGCACACAACGCCAGTAAGCTCAGGACGCGACTCAGAGGATGAAGCGGCAAACGCGACACGAGAGAGAGCACCTTTAAGAGCCTCCTCCGGAATCACACACTCTTTATCGCGGACAACCTGAGGAAGCAGAGGGAATTCGCTCGCAGACATTCCCTTGAGCGTTGTTTCCTGCGAACCGGATCGAACTTCTAAACCATCCTCAACGAAAGAGATCTCAACCTTCCCACTTGGGAGAAGTGAAACGAAGTCTAAAAATAATTTCGCCGGCACCGTGTACTCTCCCTCAGCATCGACCTTTCCACGAACAACAGCACTCATGGCCATTTCTAAATTCGTCGTCGAAAGCTTTAATGCACCGCCTTCTGTTTTAAGAAGAACGTTCTCGAGCACGGGTAGGTTTACGTGCTTTCCGGTTATGCGACTTACCAAGGAAAGTCCTTGGGCTAAATTTTCTTGTGTACAGGCAAACTTCATATTAGATTTGTATGTATAAATTAGCAGTAATAGTAGGGGGTGTGGATGATGTGGAAGAGTCGTTTTTTAGCATGTTCTACAGGTCTTTTTTATTGATTCTGTGCACAGGTACACAGTGGATGAATTGTTCATGGCTGTGGATGAAAAAATATTTTTCTAGATTCGTCCACAGGAAGCAACAAGTTATCCCGACCTTTCCGCAGAATATAAACGCTCTCGAAGTTCTGCAAGATCACGTTTTAATGCCTCATTCTTTTTTGAGTTTTCATCTATTTTTGAACACGCGTGCATTGCGGTTGTATGATCGCGTCCGCCAAGATGTTTTCCAATTGCAGGGAAAGAGCATTTTGCTTCTTTGCGAAGAAGATACATCGATATTTGTCGCGGATGCGAGAGGCGTTGTTCGCGACTTTTCCCAAGGAGTTCTTCAAGAGTAATATCAAAGTAAATCGCAACAAGTTCAAGAAGTCGTTTTGGTGTAATTTTTCTTCGGGGGATCGTTGGTGCGTAACTTTGTAGGAGCGTTTGAACAGAATCGAGAGTAGGGCGCGTATTTTTAAATTGGTGATACGCGAGAAGCTTGTTCAGGGCGCCTTCAAGTTCACGAACATTGGATTGGATTGTTCCGGCAATATAGCGAAGAATCTCGCTTTCAATAGAAATGTTCTGAATATTTGCTTTTGCTTCCAGAATAGCGACCCGAGTTTCGAAATCCGGGCAGGAAACATCGGCCATCATTCCCCATTCGAAACGTGTTAAGAGTCTACTTTCAAGCGCTTGGATATCTTTTGGTTGTCTATCCGAAGCAAGAATAATCTGTTTGTTTGCTTGGTGAAGCGCGTTAAATGTGTGAAAAAACTCTTCCTGCGTACTTTCTTTTCCTGAGATAAATTGAATATCATCAACAATGAGAACATCTACTGTGCGATATGTGCTTTTAAAATCCTTTGCGCGTCCACTGCGTACGGCATGAATAAATTCATTTATAAAATGTTCGCACGGGATATAGCGAATTTGAATATCCGGATGATTTTCTTTGATGTGTCCGCCAATCGCGTGAAGGAGATGACTTTTTCCAAGCCCTGATCCGCCAAAGATAAAAAGTGGGTTGTAGGAACTTCCCGGTTTTGCGGCAACAGCCATGGATGCTGCGTGCGCAAGCTCGTTCGCTTTTCCGACGACAAAATCATTAAATGTATATCGTGGGTTAAGGCCATCTTCTTTTTTTGTTGGCTTGTCATCATAATTCGGTTGCTCAAATGATGCCGGTTCAGAATGCGTTTGTATTGAAGGTGCGGGCTGTTGATTTGAGTTCTGTGTATTTGATCGAACTTCAACCTTGTAGGTTATGTTTCGAATGTTAAGTGATGTTGCGTTTCTGAGCGCACGTACAATGTCCTGGTGGTATTTTTTTTCAAGCCACGCTTTTGTAAATGTGTTTGGGACGCAGACAATCGCGCTATTTTCTTCAAGTTTTGAAATGAATGTATTTTTAAACCACGTCGTAAAGTTCGCTTTTGAAAGCGAGAGTTCAAGTTCTCCAAGGGCGGCTTGCCATGCGTCGTGGGCATTCATAGGTATGTAAAATCTCATCAGTCGAGCACAGTATCGTCAATGATGTGGATAACTAGTGGATAGAATAGCAGAGGACTTGCCAGATATGCGAATATTTGGCATAGTGTCGCATAACGATATGCCGAAAAGAACGTACCAACCAAAAAAGCGACGATGCGCCCGCGTGCATGGTTTTCGAGCACGCATGCTTACAAAGCAGGGACAGAACGTCCTCTCGCGCCGAAGGGCAAAGGGACGGAAAAAAATTGTAGTAAGTGTATTGAAAAAGAAGTCCAAATAGGGCTCTTTTTTCATTTTATTGGGTTTTCTGTTACTCTGGAGACACATGCTCTTTAAAGAGCTTGATCTATGTTAACCCGCGAAAACAGACTGACAAAAAAACGAGATTTCTTGATAATGGGGCGCAAGGGGCGGTCTGTTTTTGGTCAGCTTATGACTTTACGGATTAGATCCGTGCAAGGAGATGAGCAAAAGATAGGGTTTGTGACGCCTGTGAAGACTTTTAAGAAAGCTGTGGATAGAAATCGGGTAAAAAGGCGTTCAAGACACCTATTTCGGGAGCTATTACCTACGATTCAGGAGGGAATTCATATCTCTGTGTTACTGAAGCCCGGAGTTCTCACCGCAACATCAAATGAACTTCGTTTTGAGATTGAACGACTTCTCAAAAGAATACCGGAAGTCCTTTTAAAGCCGGCAACTATTTCGCCACGTGAAAAAAAGATGAGGGCAAAACGAAAAAAATGAAATTGAGTATGAACTGGTTTATTCGAAAGCTTATTCGGTTGTATCAAAAAACCGTGTCTCCAGATCACGGTTTTTTTTCATTTTTGTTTTCGCGCCCGGTGTGTCGCTATCATCCAACGTGTTCTGAGTACGCGCGAATTTCGTTTACGCGTTTTCATTTTTTTTACGCACTCTCATTATCCGTACGGAGAATTTTTCGTTGTACGCCTTGGCATGAAGGAGGAGAGGATCCGGTTCCGGAAAAAAAGAACAGATCATAATCTACTCAATGTCATCCATTGAAACATGATCGGGAATACCGATTATTTTTGTTTTTGCGCCGTGTCCTTTTCTGATTGAAATTTCAGATTTTGAAACACCGAGTGATGATGCAAGGAGATGAATCAATTCTGTGTTCGCTTTGCCATCATGGGCGGGCGCGGAGATCCGAATTTTCCAAAAGTTCCCCACTTTTCCAACGATTTCAGATGTTTTTGCATTGGGTATGATCTGAACAGATATTTTTCTCATAAAAAAATTAAATGAGATCTTGAATGCGTTTCAAATCGTCTGGGACACCGTCCGGCTTTGTTTCCAAATACCAGTCTATCGATTGAAGTGATGGATGCGCAAACAGCGCGCGGAATCCTTCCGCTCCGATTTCTCCCGCGCCGATATGTTCGTGGCGATCACGGTTTGCGCCGAGCGGAACTTTGGAATCATTCAGGTGACTCATTTTTAATTTGCTGAGTCCAATGGTTGTATCAAATTCCTGAAATGTTTTTTTCACCGCGTTTGCTGTTCGAAGATCATACCCGGAGGCGAATGCATGTTGCGTATCAAAACAAACTCCAAGATCCGGATTTCCGACGCCCTCGATCATTGTCGCAACCTCTTCAAACGTGTCGCCTAGGACATTCCCCGCACCAGCGGAAATTTCAATGAGAAGTTCTGTTGTACCAGAATAGCCATCAAGGACATCTCGAATTCCGTCGATACAGAGTTGCATCCCTTGCTCTGGAGAGACTTCGCGAGCGCTCCCAGGGTGGAACATGACGTACTTTGCTCTTAATTTTGTGCCTCGCTCAAGCTCTTCACGAATGATTCGTCCTGTGTTTTTGCGTATTTTCTCAGAATGAGATGCAAAATTGATGTAATACGGAGCATGGATAACCCAGGTATCAAAACCATATTCTTTGCACGTGTCATGGAATTGGGCGAGGATTTCATCCGTTAGCTTTGGCGCTGGCCCGCCTTGTGGGGAGCGTGAAAACATCTGAAAAACATCACAGCCGAGTGTGTGAGCATTTTTTGGTGCATTCCATATTCCTCCGGCAATTGATACGTGTGCGCCAAATCGCATAGTTTGTATTTAAGCTAGGTGATAAGTGAAACGACCACGACACGGGCACTATTTCGAATTCAGTTCTTTCTCCAAACTATTTCGAAGTGAGCTCGATTGTTTTTTCTCGAAGAAGCTCGATTGTTTTGTGATTCTTCATTTGTGTTGCCAGATAGTCACGATAATCCGGCGAAGAAACACGTTCTCGCAAATCAGGCTCTTTTGTCGCTTCAAGAATGCGGTCAACTTCAGTATCAAGCTCTTCATCTGTTACGTCAATTCCTTCCTTTTTGCCGATTGCTCGAATGAGCACTGCCGTTTTGATGCGATCAAGCGCGCGTGGAACCATGTCCAGTTTTATTTCGTCCGGTGTTTTTTTCAGTTGCGAAAAATAATCAGTCACGTTCATTCCTTGTGCCTCAGCCGATTGTGTCAGCTCATTGAACATGCGACGGACTTCTTCATTTACAAGAAGTTCTGGAATTTCAGAAAAGCTGGAACCTTTAATCAGCGTTTCTAAAAGTTCAATTTCTGCGGATTCTTCAGCGCGTTGTTTTGCTTCATCGCGCATGTTTTCTTCGATTTTTTCGCGAAGAAGGGCAACGGTAGTAAATCCAAGTTCTTCAGCAAACGCAGTATCTACCTCAGGAAGCGCAAGCTCATATACGTCATTCACTTTGATCGTGAACGCGATTGGTTTCCCTGCAAGGCTTTTGTTGTAGTGTTCTTTTGGAAGCTCGAGATCAAATGTTTTTTCTTCTCCGCGCTTCATTCCGACAAGTTGTTCCGTGAAGCCGGGGATGTAGTGGGGTTCGCTGAGATAGACGCGGTATTTATTTGCCGTTCCATCTTCAATGATGACGCCATCTTTTTTCATCTCCATGTTAATTTCAACCATGCTCTCTTTTGTTGCGGGAATATCGGCAATCACTTCTTTCCGTCGCATTTTTTGGAGTTCACGAACTGCGTTATCAACTGCTGTTACGTCGATTGACGGGATTTCTTTTTTGACAATGATCTTGTCGTAATCTGCGATACGATCTGCTGAAGGCATGATTGGTGCTCGTACAGTAAAACGAATGTCTTGCCCCGGAACGAGCTGGTCGACTTGGATCTCAGGAGAACCGATTGACTCGATTTTCTTTTCAAGTAACGCATGAACATATTTCGCGCGAACAATGCGTTCAAGTGCTGTTTCCCAAATGCGCATTTCGCCAAACTCGGCTTTGATTGCGTCAAATGGAGCTTTCCCAGGGCGGAAGCCTTTTATTGGTTTGTTGCTTTGGAGGTCTTTTGCAGCCTGATCAATGTAAGGTTGCGCTTCTTCTGGTGAAACGCTGAATTGAAGTTCAACGCGTGCACCAGATATGTTTTTGATGGTTGGTTCAGTCATAGTATGAGTGCGACCATAACGGAAATCTTCAAATTGGTCAATAAAAAAGACACCGCCCCGGTCGGATGGTGTCAGTTGAGATGAGGCTTCTTTTTGAGGGTCGTCCCCGTGAAGTTTTCGGTAACACGTTCAATAAACACGATGAGATCAAGTTCTTCTGCGTTTTTAAGAACAGAGATCTCTCTGAGGCGTAGTCTCCTTGCGTAGAAATTGCGAAAGTATGTTAGGAAAAGTGCTTCCCCATTACTTTCAGTGGAGCGCTCTTTAAGCGCTTCTAGGATTTGCCCATCAAGTGTTTCCATTTCTCGAAGCGCCGACGCTTCGTCTGTGAGCGAGCTGTCCTCATACTCGCTTAGAAACCACAAAATCCATTTATACATAGGCTCGGATAGTTTTCCGGCCATTATTTCACCTCTCTTAATCGTTGGTTGAAACGATGCCACCGGCGTGGATCCCGTGAATAGCGAATGTGGTCATCATCTGAGAAATGAACTCGTCTTGAACATCACAGAATGACGCGGTTTCATAACGAATACGCGCAAAGAGCTCGACTCTCTCGATTTTAGGTCGGTGTGAGAATTCTGAGATGGCTAAATGCCACGCCCCTTGCGCGCGCTCCTTGATCTCGTTTGAATCGAAGGAATCGTCTATGAGCTGGGAAGCGAGTACGGTCATCGTGAGAGTCAGACAGAACGAAATAACGGGAATGGCGTTTGTTATTTCGAGTAAGACATCGTAATCGTGCGCATGGTCTGATGACAAGGCGACCAGAGAAAGTGCAACAAATGGATCCCGCACGCCTTCCAGTTCGCAGATCCATCGATACACTTTTGCAAAGAATCTTGCGGTTTCAAAATCCTTTTGGTGGATGGCGCGGATAACAACGTCGAGGCAAAGTTCAGTTTGAAGAACGTGAATATTTTTTAATGATCCGATTTGTTTCATCGCTTCGGGACGAGTGAAACACATAAGCCGTCGAACTGTCCGATCAAAAGCTTCATTTCTTGCGCAGACTGGTGCTTCAGTGTCCAGCAAGATGCGGATGTCCATTCTAAAATATGAATCAGACACAGTGTCCTCCTTAGAGATGGGTTATGAAAGGTGCTGAGATTAGGCTAGTTAAAAAAGCTTGTTTTGTCAAGCTTACATGACGATCTAAATTATCGAATATAAGGCAAAGGATTTACGCGTCGACCTGCAACATAGACTTCAAAGTGAAGGTGAGATCCTGTTGATCGACCTGTTGAACCCATCATTGCAATGACGTTACCGCGTTGAACCACGTCACCGACTTTTACAAACAGTTTTGATGCGTGAGCATAGCGAGTCACTATTCCATTTGAGTGTTTCATTAAAATTTGGAGCCCGTATCCGCCACTATTCCAGCCAGCCGTTGTGACAATACCATCTTCTGAAGCGTAGAGCGGGGACGATAAATCGCCATCAATATCGAGTCCTGTATGGCTCCACCCGTAGTATTGAGTGATAACGTGACCCGGTGTTGGCCAAAGTAACGCATTTCCACCAACTTGAGTTGCGGAGGCTGGTCGTTGAATATTCGTTGGGGCGACTTCTGCTGATCGGCCTTTGGCGATTGTGACGCGTTGCACAACAGCAGGGGGAGTCCCACCTGGGAGCATGAGCTCAGTACCGATTGAAAGCGTTGAGTCGTCGCGGAGTTTGTTGAAAGAGATGATTTCCGCTTTTTCAACATCGTATCGTGAAGCAAGTCGAGCGAGCGTGTCACCACTTTTCACCGTCACGAGTACACCAGACACAGGAGGGATCTTAAGAGAATTACCCGGACGGATATATTCACGTTCCGTTAAATTATTGCTCCACAAAATTGTTCCAACGTTGACGCGGAATTCTCGTGCAATGGAACCAATCGTATCTCCTTCTTGAACAACGTAGGTTTCAACTTTTGTGCGCGGTGCTTGGGATTCGCCGTCTGGGCTGTATGTTGGAGGCGCTTTGATTGCTCCGGGGACAGAGAGGCTCGTGATTGTATCGTCGTGATCTTCGTAGTCAAAGTCGATGTGGGGTGTTGCTTGAATTGTCTCAGCGCTAAAATAGGAAACGGTAGGAGTTATTGTTTCGTCGCGCGAGTCTTCTTCGATAATTTCAAGTGCTGATTGTGTTGCGAGTGCGTATAAAAGAGAACCTCGTCCGACATCCTGTGCATGAACGGAAGGTGTTCGAAGGTTCACGCTAATGGTAGCGACGGCTGTAAGGACGAGAACAGCATGAAAAAGATATCGGTTCCCAACTAAGAACAGAGCAACGCCACGTGTTGGAAGTGAAAAACGGCGAATGCGCAATTTGAGAAGAACAAACGCCCCGTAAATAGGAAGGACGAAAATTCGTTTACATAAACGGATGAACGGCAAAAAAAGGCGACCTCCTTGTGTCAGATGACGTTGAAGACGGCGCTTAGACCAACGGACCGCTCGAAAGAGAGCGATACCTAATGTTGTAAGAATTCGTTTTAAAGCAATATAGATAGAGACCCCAAGAAACGAGCCGCGGATATTCTCCAGAGAATGTATTCATTTTTAGGAATGAATACATGCACTTTTTTTTGCCGAAACACCTGTAAACGGAGAACAAATTCGTGCCCGATTAAGAATAGGAAAGGTCAGAAAATCGAGACTAGAAGATACCAATTTCGTAAAGAAATGTCAAGGTGAGGGGGAGAGCTGGCGGTAGCGGAGGGATTCGGCAATATGCTCCGTTTCCACGGACGGTTTTCCCTCCAGATCGGCAATTGTTCGAGCGACTTTTAGGATGCGGAAGTAGGCGCGTGCTGAGAGGTGATATGCCTCGATCGCATTCTCGAGTAAGAGCTTCGCATCGTCTCCAATCGTGATCATTTCTTGAACATGCTTGCTCGTCATTTCTGCATTTGTCAGAATTTGGAGTGGCTGAAGACGTGCGTGTTGTTTTTCGCGTGCCTGAATGACGCGAGCACGAACGACGTGCGAGGCTTCGCCCGGTGTTATGGCGAGAAGTTTTTCTGTCGGAACTCTTGGCACGTGTATCATAAGATCAATCCGATCGAGAAGTGGACCTGAAAGTCGTTTACGGTAACGCACGATCTGCGTGGGCGTACAGATGCACGCACGCTCACGATCTGTCGCATATCCACATGGGCAGGGATTCATTGCGGCGAGAAGAACGAAGCGCGCCGGAAACGCGACGGATGCTTGGGCTCGTGAAACAGTAACGTGGCCATCTTCAAGTGGTTGGCGTAAGTTCTCGAGAACATTTCGGGAGAACTCGGGAAATTCATCCAAAAAAAGAATGCCTCGATGTGCGAGGGAAACTTCTCCCGGTTTTGGAAACGATCCGCCTCCGATGAGGGAGACTCCACTTGCGGTGTGGTGAGGTGAACGAAATGGACGGGCGGTAATTAATCCTTGTTGTGGCAAAATGCCGGCGACGGAATGGATCCGCGTTACCTCGAGCGCTTCGTTGTGATCAAGTGGCGGGAGGATTCCGGAGAAGCTTCGTGCAAGAAGTGTTTTTCCAGACCCCGGTGGTCCTTCGAGAAGCAAATTGTGTCCGCCCGCTGCCGCGATTTCCAGAGCGCGCTTTGCGGTTTCTTGTCCACGAACTCCGGAAAGATCGAGGAACATTGGATCGTGCTTTTTTGGTTTTTCATTTAAATGTTTGCCAGAATGCGGTGAGATGAGTGCGCGCCGAGCAAGGTGGTCAACGACTTCTTTGAGATGAGATGCACCAAGAATATTTAGTTTTGGAACAAGCGATGCTTCAGAGACATTCTCATGTGGAAGAATGAGCTCTTTCATCCCAAGATCGCGCGCCAACATTGCGCTTGAGAGTGACCCAGGTACAGGGCGGAGTGTTCCATCAAGCGAAAGCTCGCCAATGATCATGGAGACATCGGGATCAATGGGCGGGAGGTCTCCCATGGTGATGAGAATCGCGATGGCAATAGGAAGATCAAAACCAGTTCCGGTTTTTTTAAGATCTCCGGGTGCAAGATTCACGGTGATGTGTGTTCTTGGAAACGGAAGTTCGGCTGTGCGCATCGCGCTTTTTACGCGTTCGCGTGCTTCTTGAACGGCAGTGTCCGGAAGCCCGACAATGCAGAACTTTGGAAGGCCGGGTGACACGGCGCATTCGACAATAACGCGGTGTGCATCAAGGCCAAGAATGGATGTTGTTGAAACATGGGATGGCATAGGAAAAGGGAGGAGCGCGGGCTCCTCGGCGATTCATTATTGAATCGTCAAACGTACCGCGCTCCACGTTGAGATAGGCTCGCCCGAGAGAAGGTCGATGACCTCTCCGGACATGCTCTTCCGATCAGACGCAAGGGTTCCCATATAGGCATAGTCGCCCAAACGAAACTCCACCGCCTTATTGATGACGAGTCCGTCTGTAATCAACGTTTCACCTTCAAAGAGTCTACCGTCTTGAGAAAGAAGAACGGTTTCGTCTTCGAGATAGAGCCCATTGAACGTCCATTCGCCTTCGACGTTGATTACCGTATAGGTGATCAACGAATTGCACGCAAACGGTTTACAGTCGGGGGTTGAACTTGGGCATTGATTTTTCGCGCAGACTCGAATCCAGCTTTTGGGTTCGCTGTATCCTTGTGTGTCGAAGATATCAGCGTGCCCAAGAAGTTCGCAGTGATCGCCACCGGCCAAACAGTTGAGAGAGACAAGCTCTTCGTTATCGACGTCCCAGCTGACCGCGAGTCCGGTTTCGAGCATTTCGCCGTCTTTCTCCATGACTGCAACGGCTTGAACATGTTCACAGAGTGCAACTGGAACATGCTCTTTTGGAACCGCAACGTGATCCGGATTTTGGGAGCAATCCCCGAACAAAACAATGTCAGTGGCGTACAGCGGATCTTCAGTCTCCGGAGAAGATGGGAATTTGATCCTGACGTCAACCTTCTTTTTCGGCACGCGAACGTGCGGGTGGAAGGGTTGCTCTGGTCTGGATTGTGGATCGCCAAGTTGACTGAAGAGTTCGGACCCTTG
>JANLIO010000081.1 GCA_024654265.1 bacterium
CCCCGAGGGGGGAAGTCAAATTCTTTTGTTGACGGCGCTTGCTCATCGCGCCTCCTTCTTTGATCTCCTCGCATGATCCGACGAAATGTCGAACGACGGAGAAGATCCTACTTAAAGGGACAAATGAGACCCCGTAATAGAATAAGGTGGGTATTCGTCCTCTTAAGTAGAATTAAATTGTCAAAGTTCGTCACTTCTATTGGAGTAGTAGCGACTGGTCCTGCACCTTATCGATGACAAGGTGCGGGATGCACTCGGTACTACGAAACCTCTCTGAAAGGCTTCGAGGGCCCGGCTTGTTCCCACTCGATTTTCATCGAGTCGTGGTACGTCCCGCCGGTAACCATAGCCCCGACAATGTCGGGGATTGCAGAGATGCGGCTGATTTTCTTAGGAGAAAGTCTCTCTTCCCGTCCCCCGATTGTGATCGGAAGAACGTTTTCCTAAAAAGGTCAGCATCGCGAGATAATAGATAGAATGTGCGATTTTTTGCTTAAAAAAAGCAAAAATAGAATGTCCTGTGGAGAGAACAACCCATTTTTGCCTTCAATAAGCCTTTTTTGCATATTCGACTCTCTCCTTCCGAATATGCTGAGTTTTAACGAATGTACGTGTAGATGAATCCGTTGCTTTTCTGCTTCTTCATCATTACGAAAACACTATACCACAGTTAACCAAACTTGTCAAGTCCCAAAAGGCATAATTCTCATTATTTAGCTAAAATAAGCCATTTATTTACACACAAGTATGCCATTTACAAACTGACAAACTTGTGGTATCCTGTATGAATGCAACACAACACGCTCCACTTCCCCATCCTCAAAGAGATCGGATTAAGCGAAAATGAGGCTTTAATTTACGAACTTTTGGTTGAATTAGGCCCAAATAAGGCTTCAGATCTTGTAGATCCTTCGGGAATTGGCCGTGGAAATGTCTATAACGTCCTGCAACAGCTTCAAGCGAAAGGCCTTGTTATTGTCCGAGAAGGCAAATTTCAAATCTACGAAGCGACAGATCCTTCAGCGCTTGAATCGCTTTTAGAGCGAAAACGTGAAGAAATGAAACAAACTGAATCCGCTTTCTCGTTGGCTCTTCGCGATTTAAACTCTCATTTCAATCTTTCTACCGGAAAACCAGCGATTCAGATATTTGAAGGCTTAGATGGTGCAAAGAAAGCACTTCACCAATCCCTTGAGTCAAAAAAAGAAATACTCACCTACGTGGATATTCATGCGATTAACGGGCTTGCAGCTGACATTAATAAAGGCTATTTAAAAAAACGGATCGAAAAAAAGATCCAAAAACGTCTTTTAGTGGCAGATGTACCTGAAGCGCATGCCTTTTTCGAAAATCAAAAAACACCGTTTACCAAGGTTGCGTTTGTTAAAGATTACCCAGAACAATTTGCTACGGCCATGGAGATGTATGACAACACCGTGACATATCTAACGCTCAATAAAGAAAAAAATATCTCAGTTATCATCCGCGATCCGAGTATTTATGCGTTCCACAAGCAACAGTTTGAGTTCCTTTGGAACCGCGCAAGCCAAATCATTGACTACGCGGCTTTAGAAATCGACGGCACGGAAAAGACCCGAGGCTCAAACGCAACATAACGAATCTTAGGATTTTTAGTATCTACAAAATACCGTGTCATTGCAATATCACGCTCTGATGCTCGTTGCACCGCGTCAAGAAATTGCTCTTCTTCTTTCGGAAGCTCAAAAGTACGCACTACAATTTTATCCCGCCCCGGCGGTTGACCTGCCATTTCTATTAATTTTTCACGTGAATATTTTTTACTTCGTGATTTATACCGCGAATTCAAATCATCGCGTCGTTCCACGAGAAGCCGTTTTTTCTTTTTTCCGTGTATATCAATTTCCTCAACACCGGAAACAATGCTTCCAAAGGTTTCAACGTATGCGGTTCCTGCACGGACTTCGGGGAAAAAATCGGCATAGATGGGGTGCTTGGTCGCTTCGTGATCAATGGTATTTCTCAAAAAAGCCTCCCCAATGGCTGACCCTCGAAAATCAGGCGCCACATTCAATGAGCCACAATACAAAGCGCTGGGTCCAAGGTCTGGTCGTTCATCAAACCGTACATATCCCAATACATGATTGTCTTTTTTTAAAATGTAAAACCACGTATCAGCATTTTTAGAATGAAGCTTTTTTTCAAACCCTTCAGAAACCCAATCTGCAATTGATGGAATTTGCGATCGCCAATTTTCCTGCAAAATGTCCCCCATCTGTTTCCGTTCTTCCCTGGTAATTTCTGCTGGCAAACGCTGACTAAATTCAAGTCCCCGGATTTCGTTAAATTCAATCGTTTGTCCTTTTGCAAAAGCCTTAAACATACTCACGAACACAACCGTATCCTCTCGAAACCGATCCAATGCAACAGTCACTTCCTCGGCGCTCGGTTGTTGCCCCTCCTTTGCTTCGGCGATGTCCGCAAAGTGAACGATGATGTCCTTTGCACGACGAAGAAGCTCGTCATTAATCTTCCCACGGTCAACCGCTTTTCCCTCTTCTTTTACAAAAAATTTTCTTAACAACTCTTCAGTCGTCTTTTCTGTTTCATCAACGATCTCCGCATACTTCTCGAAAATCTTCTGCGCTGAAACGTGATCGTAGACCTCAGCGATGGATAGAATCTTGTCTCCCATTCCTTTTCCGTATTCGAGTGACAAAAACGCCCGCGCTACCGGCACGCCAAAAGATTTAATTTTTTGAAAAGCGACAGAACAAGTCTTCGGATCTGTATCAACAAGAAACAAGAGGAGTTGGATTTGTTCACGTAAAGAAAGTGTGTTGAGTGGCACGCCCATATTCTCTTCTAAAAAAAATCTCATCCTCGGCATGTAAAGCTGTTGAAGCAACTCGACCGCATTTACGCCGTGCTTCGTGCTCTTCCCTTTTAAGGTTGCATCGCCAACGTAATCTTCAAACAGTTCAAAATAAAGCTCCTGCAAAGCTTCCTCAGGTCGCAATACTTGTACATCAACTTTACGATATTCAGCGATACTCTGTGGAATTCCGGAAAAATCAAACATCCCGACCGCATCCCGCGCAACAAGAGCCATCCGTGTCTCAATATATGAATTTGCATCTGGTCTAATTCTAGCCCTAAGAAAAGCGTCCTCTTCCTTTTCATCCTGAGAGAGTACTTCCGGACGGCGTGTATAGAGTTCTGCGCTCATGCGCCCGTTCTTTGGCGTTTCCTTTTTTTTACTTTCTGCTTCGCCAAGAGCTTGTAAGGACTGAATCGCTGCATAGCGAATAAAAAGAATTTCATTCTCATCACCCTTTCGTTCTTCCAAAAAAGAAAAAATAGCTTCTAGCGCTTCATCATTTTCCCTCCTCTTTGCAACTGCAAAGCCAAACGTTGCCAGATAATTACAAAGATCCAATCGCCCTGGCACCTCCAATCGATCCCAAGAATCATCCAAAATCTGACGTGCAGATTCCGATGGATGTGTCGTGTGATCACCAGCTGTACCAAGTGCAAATAAACAATCGTATGTAAAAATACGACCGATCGTTAAACGCACTTCCGGAATCTTCGAGAGCTTCATCGCAATAAGAATCTCGTCTTCTGCCGGTAAATCACTGAAGATACTCTCATCAACAAAATATTCTTCCTCAAGGTATTCGAGAAACTCTAAAAGAGAAGAACGGTTCACCGAGTCCCTACGCATACCCTGGATAAAATCCCCAAACGCATCAAACAGGAATGGTCGATTCTCCTCTTTTATACCTGCATAAAATTCGTCAAAACGAATCATTTCTTTTCCCGAACGAAACTCTTGAAATAATCCTTCGATACCCTTACCGAGTTGCGCTTTTATCGCGACGTCATTTTGTTCCTCGCGTGTTTCGAATTCCAGGCTCGCGTTGTCTTTTTCCACCCGTGGCAAAAATGGATTTTTGTGTTCCAACATGGCCAAATCATACAATCGAAACCGAGCTTCGTAAATAAGGTTTGACAACCAGAAACATGACAGGTGCAATAGCAGTATGGAACCCAACATTGTTGTACTCGGTGGCGGGACCGGCACCGTCACGGTTCTCTCTGGACTCAAACAACACGACGTCGCGCTCTCTGCCGTTGTTTCAATGTCAGATAACGGGGGTTCAACCGGGATCCTTAGGAATGAGTACGGCATTCTCCCGCCCGGCGATATCAAGCAGTGCCTTGTCGCTCTTTCAGATGGAGACGATCTTTTGCGTCAAATGATGACGCACCGTTTTGTCGATGGTCCGCTTCAAGGTCACACGTTTGGGAATGTCATGCTTGCGACTGCTGAACAAGTTTGTGGAAGTCCGCTTCTTGGTGTGCAGGGGCTTCAGCGAATCTTGCGTGTTCGCGGGAACGTGATTCCAGTCTCAAGCATTGCTTCAAATCTATTCGCAGAGCTGGAAGATGGAACTGTGCTTGAAGGCGAAGACGCAATTAGCCAACCGGCGTCACCGCGCAAACCCATCCGTCGCTGTTTTTTAGATCCTGCTGTTTCAGCAAATCCGGAAGCAATCAACGCAATTCGAAAAGCGGATCTCATTATCTTTGGTCCGGGTGATTTATATTCAAGCCTCATTCCCGTTCTTCTCGTTGATGGGATTGCAGAAGCGATTGCCCAAAGCCAAGCCTACCGACTTTTGATTCTTAACCTCACAACCAAACCCGGAGAAACTGACGGCTACACGGCGACTCGATTTTTATCCGTCGTGAATCAATATCTATCACCCGTCGCGTTGAACGGCGTTGTGATCAATTCCGAATCACCATCAAAGGAAGTATTGGGACGATATCTCAAAGCAGGAAGTTCATTAGTGTACGACGATCTTGAGGACGCGAACATCGATGTCTTGCGCACGTCACTCGTATCAGAAAAAATCGCGCAACCAATCAAGGGCGATATTCTGAAACGAAGCCTTTTTCGCCACGACCCGGAACGACTTGCGAACGCAATCCTCTCTACTCTCACAGAACGTAAAAAAACGTAACAGTATAATTCTCATCGCACCCAAAAACACATGCGACCAAAACGAATTGTCCTCAAGCTCTCCGGTGAAGCGCTTACCGGTTCAGAAAAACAATTTCCATATGATCCGGAAACGTTGTTACGCATCGCAGAAGAAATTCGCGACGCACACGATAAGGGTCGGGAGATTGCGGTCGTTGTCGGTGGTGGAAATATTTTCCGTGGTGCAAAAGGAGCCAGCCATGGAATGAACCGCACAATGGCGGATCAATTCGGCATGCTCGCCACCATTCAAAATGGAATTGCGCTTGTAGACATACTTGAACGAAAATGTGGAATCAAAACACGACTCATGTCCGGCTTACACGTTGCAGATGTCGCGGAGCCGTATATTGTTCGACGGGCAATTCGTCACCTCGAAAAAGAACGGGTCATTGTACTTGCCGGCGGAACTGGAAACCCATTCTGCACAACAGACTACGCCGCCGCACTCCGCGCAAGCGAAATTGAAGCGCAAATGATCGCAAAAGCAACAAACATCGACGGCGTCTATGACAAAGATCCACGCACACATACAGACGCAATCTGTTTACCACACGTCACATACGAAAAATGTATCCGCGACGATCTCATGGTCATGGATACCGAAGCGTTTGCCTTGTGCCGAAGTCAGCAAATCCCCGTTCGTATCTTTTCGCTCCGCGAACGTGGCGCCATTACCTCGGCCCTCACCGGCGCAGAGATTGGATCACTCGTTTCCTCAACAACCGAACCCCGCGATTCGATTATCATTTAAACAATGAGCAGAATATTCTTAGCTTGTTTGAATAAACTGAACCCTCCCCACTTCTCCAGTTTCCAATCGAACTTTAATTCCGCGCGGGTGCACAGCGATACTGGTTAAGATGTCTTTTACAATGCCCTGTGTGCCACGACCGGTTTTTTGATCCGCCTTTTGCACAATAACAACATAAGAGCCCGGATGAATATCTTTTCGAGTGGTGCCGTCCATATGCCACGACTATAAAAGAAAACGCTTTTTTCTCCAACTTCTTTGACACGTTGCCAAACTCTGCGCAGAATAGACAGGAGCTTCTCCAAAGAGAACAAATTCATTTACACACCAGATCCACCCTCAACATGGAAACAATCCGAATAAATAAATATATTTCCGAAGCTGGTGTTTATTCTCGTCGAGAAGCAGACCGGCTTATTGAAGATGGAAAGGTAAAGATCAACGATACGATTGCGAAACTTGGTGATCGCGTTTCTCACGAAGATCGAGTCACGGTGAACGACGACCTCATTTCCGCACACGAAGAAAAAATCTACATCGCATTTCATAAACCATTTGGCGTCATCACAACCAGCGATAAACAAAGTGACAACACCGTCATGGATTATATTGAGCTCCCGACACGCGTGTATCCTATCGGTCGACTTGATGTTCAGTCGTCCGGACTTCTTCTTCTCACAAACGACGGAGCGATCGTCAACACCGTTCTGAAGTCGGAACATAAAAAAGAAAAAGAATATATCGTGACGCTAAACAAACCCATTCAGCCAAAAGATGTTGAACAGCTCGCGAACGGCGTTATTCTCAACGACCAAAAAACACTTCCGGCAAAAGTACGCACAATTGCACCAAACAAAATCAACATCATCTTAATTCAAGGCTTAAACCGACAAATCAGAAGAATGTGCGAGGCACTCGGATATGGAGTCGCGGGTCTGCAACGAATTCGAATTGGGACGATTCAACTTGATGATCTCGCTTCTGGAAAATGGCGAACCCTTACCGAGAAAGAAATTGAAGAATTAAAAAAATAATTTTCGCCTTGACGTACCTTCATCTTGTTGTGCACTATCATCCATATGACAAATCATCCACTCAACACTATTTCTCATGTCCCCGATGTCGTATTCAAAACGCGTGTACGCGATGAATCCATCGAAGGACCAAACCCATTTCGCTGGCAAGATGTTTCAAGCAAAGAATTGTTTGAAAATAAAAAGATTGTTCTCTTCGGTTTACCGGGAGCCTTTACACCAACCTGCTCCACAACACATGCGCCCGGATATGAAAAACGATTTAACGATTTTAAAGAAGCCGGAATTGATGACATTATCTGCCTTAGCGTAAATGATGCCTTTGTCATGTATCAATGGGGAAAGAATCTTGAAATCAAAAATGTAAAAATGCTTCCGGATGGAAACGGTGAATTTACACGAAAGATGGGAATGCTCGTCAAAAAAGAAAATCTTGGTTTTGGCAATCGCTCGTGGCGGTACAGCATGCTTGTTGAAAACGGCGTGATCAAGAAAATGTTTATTGAAGATGGCTTTGCGGATAATTTCGCGGACGATCCGTTTGAAGTCAGTGATGCGGAAACAATGCTCACATATCTTTCATCAAAAACAGGATAACAAGTATTTCATTCAAAAAAATCCCCTTGTTATTGATGGGATTTTTTTGTTTTTTCGTGTTAAATTTTTGGACAATCACTTGCTTTTTTCATAATCCATCATATTCTCTTAAGAGAAGGAAAGCGCCCACATGGTGAATTTCGTGCGGATAAACTTTTTTTTTATTTTGCTCGCAAATGTGTTATATTTTATGTCTTATTTTTGATTTTCTTAATTTATGGGCAGCAAAACAAAAACAGCTACCAAAGTATCAACACGGACAATTGTAGCGGTAACCGTTCCCATTCTTGCGATCGGTCTTATCGCATACGGTTATGGCTTTGGGTTTATTCAGATGCGCTTGCCTATCATTTCACGAACAATTTCCTCTCCCAGTATTACGAATACCGCGCCTTCCGATCAAAATGGAATAGCGACCACAGAGAATAAAGCGAAAAATACACCCGTCATAACGGCAAAACAAGTTTCAGAATATAGAGACATGCACGACGGCAGTGTGGATTGGCCTATCTACAAATTCGCAGTTACAAATGAAAAAAGTTCTGATCAATACGGTTCCACTCGCTTACACCAACTCGTTTTTTATGTTCAGGCAACAAATAAAGTTTTTATTAGTAAATTTCGTCTAACGAAAAACGGAACTCAACACGTTCCTGCCAGAATTACTGCATTGCGTGCATCCGATCCCACAAAAGCGCTTAATGTCACAGATGGATCTCCAACTGAACAAATTATTCAGTCACTTTCTACAAAAGAAAGTTCCGAAAGTTTCTTCGTAATCGTTACACTTGAAAACGAGGAGGTGATTCCATCTTACGGCACGACATACGTTCTCAATGCAGTATTAAATGGTGCGTTAGTATCAAAAGATCAAAATATTTTAGTCATGACCAACTTGTATGGACGCGTACTCAATCCTGAATACGGCGGATATCTGTTAAATAACAGAAAGTACAATATCAATTACGAGCAATCTTCTCTTGCAGTCGTTCCTGCTGATCCATTTATTTA
>JANLIO010000002.1 GCA_024654265.1 bacterium
CGTCATTCCGACCGAGGAGGTTTTGCGACGAGTGGAGGAATCCCTTTTCAGATAAATGTTTTATCTTAAGAGGGATCCCGAATGCTTTCGGGATGACGGGATGAGTAGTCGAGATGACGGAAGGAATAGATCTATTTGAAAAGGGATCTCTCCATTGCAGTCGAGATGACAAGATAAAGCGGTCGAGATGATGAATAAAGCGGTCGAGCTGACGGAAGGAATGGATCTAATGAAGAAGTCTATTTGATTCTGGATCCCCGGGTTAAACCCGAGGATGACAGATATATTCCAAATTCTAAATTCCATATTCCAAATTCTAAATTCCACATCTCCTTTGATTCTGGGTCCCCGGGTTAAACCCGAGGATGACAGATATATTCCAAATTCTAAATTCCCTTTCTAAATATGACACGACGTTTTCCCCGTCTTCTCAAAATATCGTTGATGATATTCCTCTGCTTTATAAAACGGCCCAGCCGGAACAATCTCCGTCACAATTGGATTTGAATATTTTTTCGATACACGAATTTCATCTTTCATCTTCTCTGCAATGCGGTGCTGTTCCTCTGAATGATAAAAAACCGCGCTCCGATACTGCGCCCCGACATCCGACCCCTGTTGGTTCAATGTAGTAGGGTCGTGAATCTCAAAAAATTTCCGAACAAGATCATCATACGAAATAATTTCGGGATCAAAATCAATTTCAACCGCTTCTGCATGACCCGTATTCCCAGCGCATACAAGTTCATACGAAGGATCTACGACATGCCCGCCCGTATATCCAACAATGACATCAACAACGCCCGAAACTTTACGAAATAAATCTTCAACTCCCCAAAAACATCCTGCGGAAAATGTTGCTTTTTGTATCATAGATTCTCAGTATACAAAAAAGCCTCCGTATTCGCACACGAAGGCCAAGTCAAGGATGAACACGATACCGCCCTGCAAGCTCACTATCTTTTCGATCCCATTCTGTTTCAAGCCAGTTCGGATCCGCACGAATCTCGTCCGGTGTCGCCACACGCATATTTATCCACAGCGTTTTTCCGTAAAAATCCGCTGAACGATAGATGGTTCGTCCTTGAGTCCCGTCAACGATCATGGGATCCCACTGCAACGTTACCGAGACAACCGGTGCATTTGGAAGTTCTTTTTGGAAGATGTGAAACCCAGCTTTTTTCGGCGGAAGAACATACGAGTATGAACTCGTTTTCCTCTCTTGCGTAAATCGCGTTCCCTCAGGAAAGAGAAAGACTGCGGCGCAATCCTCACGGAGGACACGAGCGCATCGCCGGATTTCTTGCAAATCATTTGGATCACGACGACGCGACACAAACGCACACCCGGTTCGGTCTGCAATCCACCCGACAACAAATGAGCCACGACGAAGCTCTTCCTTCAAAACCCAACGCGCGTTCCGTTTACCGATTTCTGCCATCACGAGCGTCATCACAGCGACATCAAATGTTGTTTGGTGATTTGAAATAACGATACACGGATGTTCGTACAAGAGAGTTTTGTCACCTTCAAGGCAAACGTTGATCTTGATTCGCAAAATGACACAAACGACAGAAAGCGTCAGGTGTCCCCACCAATGTGCACACCATGCAACGCAAGAACGAATAGATGACTCCTCTGTGCGCAAAAGCCATCCCGCAAACCGCACGATGCAGACCGTTGGCCAGCAAAGGAACGTATAAATCAGTGCAAAAGCAAGAACCGCCAGAATTGAAGCCATTTTTTCACGAAACCGCATAGACTTCCCCCTTTCTGTCTGAATTGTCAAAGACATCAGCACACTAGGGCAAATCAACTCTTTTTACAATGGTTGAGTAAAAAAAAGCCCCGATGCACAACATGCACACCGGGACATAGAGCGGACGACGAATTGCGCCCGCTACTCCTCCTTCTCGTCATCGAACTTTTGCGCGATCTCGACGATCGCCATAAGGGCACCAAAGCCCAACATCGCAACCGCCATGATCATGCACAAAATCGTGAGTGCCATCATTTCGAATCCTCC
The DNA here is from genome assembly GCA_024654265.1 of bacterium. Classification (GTDB taxonomy): domain Bacteria; phylum Patescibacteriota; class Patescibacteriia; order 2-12-FULL-60-25; family 2-12-FULL-60-25; genus JANLIO01. The sequence goes on from JANLIO010000002.1 coordinate 2,027, forward strand.
TTCTTCGGTTCGGGTTCCAGATCCATCTGGACCATGACAGCCCGCATAATAATTCTGCCGATCATAACGAACATGAACAGCGCCAACAAACTCAGCTTCTTCATCTTCTTTCTCCTGTCATTGAACTCATCCGGTCATCCCAGATGCTTTAGGAATCTTTATCCGTCATCTCGACCATCGTGGAGAGATCCCTCTTCAAAGGAATGAATCCTTAGAAAAGGGATTCCTCCACTCGTCGCAGAGCCTCCTCAGTCGGAATGACGAAAGAGAAACGTCATCTCGACCGCTTTATCCTGTCATCCCGAAAGCATTCGGGATCCCTCTTAAGATAAAACTTTCATCTGAAAAGGGATTCCTCCACTCGTCGCAGAGCCTCCTCAGTCGGAATGACGGAAAAAGAGAAAACAAGGTATTTGTTCCCCCACAGCAGACCGGCAATATCATTTCGGAGAGAGTGAAATGATTCTGCCAATCTGGTGTGGACGGCCGAACGCGAAAGAAACGCGCTCGGCCAATATTTTATCCTGAAAGAGCACGCGGAAGGAACTCCGCGATGGAGTGAACGATCCGATGATTCCACGTTTCCGGGAATCGTCTCTGTTGCTCCTTCCGAAAATGCTCCATCCGACGGATAACCCGCTCCGGAACACCGTGGATATTTCGCCGAACGGCCAGTGGAACGGGGCAAAACATGGTGATAATCTCCACGTCATACCCATGCGTTTTTGCGGAAAGCAGATACTGCTCAATCTCCCACGCATTGATGGACGTGTTATCCACCACGATGAGAGTGTCGCTTTGCCCCATCGCCAGCAAGAAGCGATGTCGACAGTTCGCGTGAGCCGATGCCACCTGCACGGCATCGTACTGATACACACCTGCCTTCATAAACCAGTCGTCCGCCGAAAGAATAATTCCCTCGGAAAACTCATGATTCGCGTACGTGGTTTTCCCGGAGCCCGGGATCCCACGCATGATCTTCAATTGCGGTTTTTGCATCCGCGCCTCCTCCTTGTATAAAACTCTCAGGATTCTCAGCGACCATCGCCAAGCTTCCAGTTGAGTGGCCGAGCAGAGAGAATCTGATCGGCCATGGTTGGTTGTTGATGTTTACCCCACCCAAGCCGGGTTGGGCGTGAGATGGAGAAAGTGCTCCAAGAGATCACAGCCGTAGTCCTTGCGGACGATCTTGCCGTAGCTCTCGGAGGTTCCCTCGACCTTCAGATCCTCGCGCAGAACGCGACGGATCTTCGCCCTCAGTCCGGGCTGTGCGTCGATGATCTCGCGCACCGCCCGATTGTACTCGGCCTGGTGCAGGACGAACCATGGACTGCAGTCGAGTACGTCCTCCTCCTGGTTCGCGGGATCCGAGACCCCAAGGTGAACCAGACCATGGGCAAGCCCTGTTGGGCTCATCCCGCTCTCGACTTTTTTTCTAAACGCCAAGAGCCACGTCACCTCCTCGGGCAACGGATGGACACTCAAATTTTCCAGTGTCTTCACAATACCTCCTATTAAAACTCTCAAAACCTCGGAGACCATCTCCGGGATTTAATTGAGCCTTTGATCATATCCGATCAAAACTTGACATAACGATCTGCACATGTCAGCTGTGTAAGTATGCTATCCTTATTTATAATTCCCATGCTATGAACACTGAACCAACAAACAGCGAAATTCTTCACTCAATCAACAGCCTTGCTGAGGCGATGCAAGATTTCGCAACCAATGTCGACGAGCGATTTAACTCTGTCGACGAGCGATTTAACTCTGTCGATCAGAGGTTCAACTCTGTCGATCAGAGGTTTGATGGGATAGACAAGCGTCTTGATTCAATGGACTCGCGCTTAACACGTGTCGAAGCAACGATGGTCACCAAAGAATATCTTGACGATAAACTTTCAGATTTGCGCGGTGACATGGTCGCTCTTGTCCGCAATGAAGATCACAAACTTTCCGTAGTAGTAGATGAACTCGTAAAACGAGACGTCTTTGATGAAACGAGCGCAAAACAGATTTATAAACTTGAACCATTCGTGAAATAACTCTCAAAACCTCGGAGACCATCTCCGCGGTTTAGTTGAGTGGACGAGCGTGAGTTTACGCTCGTCCTTTTTTCCCTCCTTCTTCGTTATTTAACACCGAAGATCCTGCGGATCCCGATGATGGTGAGACAGAGCACCAAACCCGCCATGATCAGCGGTTGAAGCGCCTGGAGGAACCGAACGATTGCCGGCCCCACGGTTCCGGGTTGAACCGCCTCGACAATGACGCCGAGAATGATCAACCCCAATCCCACGTACCGGCCCACTTTTCTGGCCGGAGGTGATTTTTTTGCCACAGTCTCTCCTTTGTGCTCGTCCTCATCCCCACTTACGTAGGTAGAAGACCAGCGGCAAGGCTGGGGCAATGACGGCGATCAAGACGCCTACCCCAGCAAAGATCCATCCTGCCGACTCATGGTCAGCAAGCATCAACCCCAGCGCCACCACCAACATGGCGATGCCGATGAGCAGGGCGACGATTAGAACGTCGCTCTCGTCTCTTTCTCTTTCCCTCATCTTCCCCTCCTTGGGATAAACTTTTGAGCTGGCTCATACCTGCTCACCCAACTTCCTCTTTCAAGAAAGTCGGATTAACAGGGAGGAGCGATCACATTTAGATTGACATCTGATCATCTCACCACAAACAGAAGTGTTCATAATGAAATAAAAAGAGGGGAGGAGACGTCGTGTCGCCCTCCCCGTGTGCAAGTGGAAATCGGTAGATATGCTGTCGGGATGGCGTCTGTGATGAACGTGCCACGACCCCAATTTGATAGTTCGATGGAATCAAGCGATCGAATCGGGGGTTTAAACGACGACCGCATGTCGCGTCATAAGAGTATGTTCCCGCGCATATCGAACGTACGTTCAATCGGCATGGGATTTAGTTGTCAAAGCAACAAAAAAAGTGATAAGAATCGGCGCTTTCGGGGGAAAACCGCGTTTCTCATCACTTTTTCAACATTTTCCGAAAAGACGGAAAATGGGTGATAGAATTTCGCTAGCTCTCTCCTTCCAGCAATAACTCTTCTTCACTTTTCAATGAACACAATATAGCACACTTCGCCCTTTTTGTCAAGCCCCCCTTACACCAGATTTAAAAATGCTAATAAATGGCCTATTTATCGTATTTTTTGATACTGTTTTAAAATAAAACGCCCCCAGGGAAATACTCCACATGTGGAGCAAACCCTGAGGGCGCGAGGTAAGGCGACGAGCTCCGACATCCGATTCTTGGCTTAATAAAGCGGAATGAGGGATGGACTCCTGATTTACTCTTAAAACGTTATTTTTCGTTCTACTAGCTACGAACAACAAGCTCCCTTATAATACCGCCATATGACAGCATTGCTTTACGCCCTTTTATCCGGGCTATTGATTAGTGGAATTGCGTTTGTGGGTTTTTTTGCACTCGCACTCACAAAAAGAGAACTTTCAAAGATCCTTGCCGGTCTTGTCGCCTTTGCCGCCGGTACTCTTCTTGGTGGCGCTTTTTTCCATCTTCTTCCAGAATCAATTGAAAATGGAGGCCCTACGTTTGGCGCAGCTCTTGTGGGTATTGTCGCCTTCTTTATCCTTGATTCCCTTATTTGGATCTATCACTGTCACGGCGGTCATCAACTTCACGAGACAACTGAAGATCACCACGGATCTTGCCCTATCAAACCGGTTGGATATCTCAACCTCATCGGCGATGCCGTACACAACATAACAGATGGCATCATTATCGGATCAACATTTCTCGTAAGCATCCCACTTGGCATTGTTGCAAGTATTGCTGTTGCTCTTCACGAAATCCCACAAGAAATGTCTGACTACGGAATTCTTCTTCATTCTGGATTTAAAAAGAAAACGGCACTCCTTTTAAACTTTGGTGTTGCGCTCACCATCCTCATCGGAATTCTCGCTGTATTCCTTGCTCAAGAATTATCACAATCAGCAACACTCTACACGATTCCATTTTCTGCCGGTGGCTTCATCTACATCGCATGTACCAACCTTCTGTCTGAAATCAAAGAGGAATCAAAACTAAAAAAGCGCGTCGTTCAAACTCTTTTCTTTATTTCCGGAATCCTCCTCATGTTCGCTACAAAAACGTGGCTTCTCTAGCAGAATCTCTCTCCTCTCTATAATCTTCATCACCGCTTGGATCAAATACCGCCGTTAAGCTACACTAAGAAAGATTAATTCCTCATTTTTTTGATATGAAACATATTACTCAAAAACTCGTTGCTGGCTTTTCGGGTCTTGCAATGATTTTTTCGCTCTCTCCTGTTTTCGCAAATGACGTTGTCCCCGAGCTCATTCGCGTAGATGCTTCCTCTGCTTCTGAAACTGTCGTGATTCAGCCGGATGATCAACCGCTCGAACGAAGTGCAAAGCTTCAACGCGCGTGGGTTGTGTATCGTGAGAAGGATTCAAAACAAATTTGGGCGATTCGAAAGAGCGAAAAAACCAAACACGAAATTCAAACACTTGATTTTTTTACCGCGAACAATGCGAACTATCACATCGTTCTTGTCCCGATCGGAAGCTTAGATCGATTTTCAATCGGTGAACCCATCACAACAACCGACGAATTCAATCCTGAAGATTGGCGAAAATCTCCGTTTGCTTGTCGCCTCGTAAAAGTTGCAAATGAACCGGCGGTCTATCTTTTGTGCCACGGAAAGAAACGTGTCGTTCTTCGTGAAGGCGTTTTTCATCGCAATGGATGGGAATTCCGCGACGTTGAAACAATGACACAATCTGAATTAAACACATTTGAAACAGATACATCAATTGATGAAGAAACTGTTTTTGATGAGGATGTCGAAGTTGAAACAACGAACAATCGTGAACTCCGTGAACGCCTTGAGAAACGACTCGAACTTCAAGGAAAGAAGGAAACACGTGAACGCCTTGTTAAAGTTCCAGAACGCCCAGAAATCTACGTCATGACACCGAATGGAAAACTTCGTCATATCAAAGATCAAGAAACAGCTCGTAAACATAAACTTGATCTTCATGAAACAACAGAAGTAAGCGAAGATGAGTTTGAAGCGTTTGAAGTGACATTAGATATTTCAAAAGACACACCGGAATCTGAGTTATCAGATGATGAGTCTTAACGAAAACACTAATCTCAATTCCATAAAATCCACGGGAATCGCTTGAACGAGCGCTCTCGTGGATTTTTCTGTAGACGACATGACACGGTGTTCGTATAATGCAACCATGCCACGATCCCACAAGCTTCTTCATGATTTCCAAAAATCGTTAGAAAAAAAATCAAAGCACACCTCGATCTTTGATTTAGCTCACGAAGTTCACCGTGTTGCCGATGTCCTTGAAAGACAAAATCTTTTGAGCCGTCGTTTTTTCATGGGCCTTGTATTAGGACTCGGAACCGCGCTCGGCGCATCAATCATTGCCACACTCGCAATCTTTGTACTTCGAGTATTTATCAACGAATACCTCGGCATTGATATTTCAACCTTATGACAAAGAACGTACTCCGCACGCTTTTTTGGTTTTCAACAATTTCCTTGCTCGGCGTCGGCTGTGCCGTTCAACCCAAAATAAATAATCTCCGTTTAGATTGGAAGCAACTTCGTGGAATGGCGCTTATTCAAAATGCGGAAGTGCAGAGTGGATCCCCTGTCGCCGTTTATAAACCTGCGTTGAAACGACGCTTTCGCGGAATGCTTGCACCGACATTCGTGGATTACAACGGAAGTTATCGCATGAATGACGGTTCATCCATTGAACTCCAAATGGGCGTACAAGGAACACCCGAATCTGATCGCGCGCAATTTAAAAATGTTGCACAACTTTCATCCTTTGAGGACGGTGAATTAAACGGCTGGACACTCACGACCGCGTTTGACGATACAACCAACCGATGGGTTCTTCGTGCGGCACAGGCTGATCTTGGATTTCAAGAAGACGCCTATCATGTCATCGAATGTCTTGCGACTTCAACATCCATGATTACATTTTGGGATGGATGTCGGACAATGCTCGAAGGCGCGCAGATTATTTTAGAATAGAATCAAAAAAATCTCTCAGAAACCTCCCCGCACCCCTCCTTAGCAAGGAGAGGATTTTCTATCTTATTCCACCCTTTATAAGGGGGGACACAGGGGGGTATCAAATAAACATCTACTTAATATACGCAAACACGTCTTTGATGGATTCCGTCTTTTCTAATCCAAGTTTTCGAATGGTTTCGCGCGCATACTCAACGTGAATCAAGATCATTTTTTCAATTTCAGAAACAACACCAAGTTCATCCGCTTTTGATTTCCATCTTGCGATTTCTTCGGCGCTCATCCCAACCTTCCACGCGCGTTCCAAATCCAACCTTGATTGAGAATCGAGTCGATCCAAGAAAAGCCGATTTACGACTGTCATCTTTCCACGAGAAAAATCGTCTCGCCCTCCTTCTGCATCGCGTTTTTTTAATCCCACGTATTCATTCAGATCGTCGCGGAACTGATACGCAATGCCAAGATGATTTGATGCCAACTCAATTTCAGTCGATACCTCTTTTTTGGAAATCAATTCTGCAATTCGAAGCGGAAGCGCAAATGTATAGAGCGCCGTTTTTTCCTGATAAAACGTTTCAATCTGTTCGAGGGACCACGTTGTATCTGCAACGTATTCTAAAAGCTGACCTTTGATTGTCTCGCGAAGAACCGAAATCGCGATGGAGAGAGCCTTTGGATCAACGTCACATAAAAGAGCGAGCGCCTCGTTGATAAGATAATCCCCAACCGCGATGGCAATTCCTTCCCCTTTTTCACGACCATACGTTTCATGACATGACGCATACACCGTCAGTTTTCCGCGACGAAGAACGTCTCGATCCATCAAATCATCATGGATGAGAAGATAATGATGCAATAATTCAACGGCAATTGCGGATTGGACAGCATCTTTTTGTTCGCTGGATTCTGCATTTCCACTCGGCATCCACGCGTGAACCGCATCCAATAAAAGATGCGAACGAATATGTTTTCCTTCACCAAGACAAAAATCTCGCGCAATCACAAAACCCGGAACATCTTTACAAAAGATCTCTTCAACCGTTTGTCGATAACGCGTTTCAAAATTCATAATACATTCATTTTCAATTCTCGAATCACGTCACTCTTTCGCTCTCTTAACACGCCCTCTGTCATCCCGAAAGCATTCGGGATCCCTTTTCTTTCCCCGTCATCCCGAAAGCATTCGGGATCCCTCTTCTTATTCCCGTCATCTCGACTGAGGAGGCTCTGCGACGAATGGAGAGATCCCTTTTCTTATTCCCGTCATCTCGACTGAGGAGGCTCTGCGACGAATGGAGAGATCCCTTTTCAAAATATATTTACTTTGATGAGGGATCTCTCCACTGCGGTCGAGATGACAGGAGAAGAGGTCGAGATGATAGGAGAGGAGGTCGAGATGATAGGAGAGGAGGTCGAGATGACAGGAGAGGAGGTCGAGATAACGGAATATTCTAAATTCTACATTCCACATTCCAAATTCCTGCTGTATCACATTCCAAATTCCTTCGATTCCATCTATAATGACACCATGAACAAACACAAACATGCAAATGCATGGGTCGTGTCGACGAACATGGGGTATGGCCATGCGCGTGCTGCGTACGCACTCAAAGATCTTGCGCATGGCAGAATTATAAACGCGAATGATTATCCCGGCATTCCAGAAAAGGATAAACAAACGTGGTTACAAACTCGAAAAATATACGAAACAATCTCGCGCCTCAAGCCACTCCCACTCATCGGAAAAACGGCGTTTGCGATCATGGACAGTATGCAACGGATTGAACCGTTTTATCCTCGGCGTGACTTATCTGTTCCAAGCTTGCAACTTCGTCAAAGCTACCATCTCATCAAAAAACAAAAACTCGTTCGTCATTTGATTGAAAAATTATCAACAAATCCTCTGCCGATGATCTGCACATTTCCAATCCCTGCGTTTGCTGGGGAAGTGTATGATTATCCTGGCGATATTTATCTCGTCGCAACCGACACGGACATCAATCGAGCGTGGGTGCCCATGGATCCAAAAAAGAGTCGCATTAAATATTTTGCACCGAATGGTCGCGTTGTCGAGCGTCTTAAATTGTATGGTGTCCGACCAGAAAATATCTTTCTAACTGGTTTTCCACTTCCCAAGGAAGTCATTGGCGGACCGGAAAGCACAGTCGTGCACGATGATCTACGCGCGCGAATTTGCAATTTAGATCCGAATGGCATCTTTATCCAAAAATACAAAAAGACACTTGAAACAGAACTGGGACCTCAAAATTGTACATTTCTAAAAAAACATCCGCTCACTCTTACATTTATGATCGGCGGTGCTGGAGCCCAACGTGCCCTTGGTGCGCAAATCATCACAAGTCTGCGTCATCGGATTTTGCGTGGTGAAATCCGCTTAAACTTGATTGCGGGCACACACAAAGTCGTCGAACAATTTTATTTACAAACAATCAAAGAACTGCGCATGCAACGCGCACTCAATACACATATTTTTGTTCCGCTGTGGGAGGATCGGCAATCCTATTTTCATCATTTTTCAGCGCTTCTCCGAAAAACGGACATCCTTTGGACAAAGCCAAGTGAAATGTCTTTCTACACGGGTATCGGACTTCCAATCATCATGGCTCCGCCGATCGGATCACAAGAAGTGTTTAATCTCGTGTGGCTCCAACAAGTTGGCGGTGGGATTCCACAAGGCGATCCACAATACACAAACGAATGGCTATTTGATTGGATCGAATCCGGCGGACTCGCGCGTATGGCGTGGAATGGATATATTGAAGCGCCGACGCACGGGGCATATCGGATCGAAAGCATTGTGACAGGCGAAGATATTAAACTAGAAAAATTACCCCTTATCGTATGAGTATCATTCAATCCATCATCCTCGGCGCAATACAAGGAATAACTGAGTTCCTCCCCGTCTCCTCTTCCGGTCATCTTATTCTTGTCCGCGACGTTCTTGGGATGGCGACAAACAACGGCCTCGCATTTGATATCATGCTCCATCTCGCGACGCTTCTTGCTGTGTTGGTTGCATTTCGTAAAATCATTCTTGAGTTGGCACGCGATCTCATCCAAATCGTACGCGGTCGTTATCGCCAAGTAAAAAAAGAAGATCGAAATCTCATCCTCGCGCTTCTTGTCGGGACAATTCCGGCGGGTGTCATGGGATATCTTTTTGAAAGTACGATAGAGAATACAATTCGTGAACCACGATTTGTCGCTGGAATGCTCATCATCGGAAGCGCACTTCTCATTGCCGGCGAACGATACGCAAAACATCGCGAAGATCACGTTCTTCCAAAAACAGGATGGTGGATCGGTTGGTTCCAAGTTCTCGCGCTTTTACCGGGCATGTCACGTTCCGGTGCAACCATCGCCGGCGGAATGATCCTCGGCGTCAAACGAATCCAAGCCGCGCAATTCAGCTTCCTTCTTTCAATCCCCATCATTGCCGGTTCTGCGCTTAAAAAAGGAATTGACATTGCGACGGGATCAATCGCGCTTCCTCTTCCGGAAATGACCGCCGGATTTTTAACGTCATTTCTCGTCGGATGGATTGTGATCCACTATTTCATGAAGTACTTAAAAAACCACACGCTGTATGCCTTTGCCGTGTATCGCCTTCTCCTCGCCGTTGTCGTTCTCTTTCTTCTAAAAACCTAACACAGCAGAAGCGACTAAAAAATAAATCGCAATACTCACAAGATCTTGCACGATGGTAGCGAACGGACCAGAACCAAGTGCAGGATCTTTTTTTTGTTTTGATAAAAAGACTGTAATAAGAATCGCGACAATTCCTGAAGTCGCAAGCGTACAAAACATCGCGATACCAACAACGATAGGAACAAGACTATCATGCAAAATCAAAGAAGCATATCCAAACGAAAGCGCTCCGACACACAAACCAATCACTGAATCGATCAGTAATTCTTTCATGATAAATTTAGAAACACGCACATTCCCGATTGTGATTGAACGCAAGAAAAGCGCTTGCGTTTGAGTTCCCAGCGCATCTCCCATATACACAACGGCGGGTGTAAAAAAGGCGAGCTCAATCACCCGTTGTAAGACCAACTCGAACTGTTCTACCAATAACGCCGAGAGAAGTGCTCCTCCAAGACCAAAAAGCAACCACGGCAAACGACGCTTCACGAGAAAAAGCACCTTTCCACGTGATACATTTAAAAAGCTGTGATGATCCAAATGAACTCCCGAATAACGAATCCCGTCGTAAATCCGCGCATGTTGCAGAGTCCGCATAATGTCATCCGTCCCCACAACTCCAATGAACACACCCATTGAATCAACGACTGGCAATGATTTGATGTTGTGTTGCACCGCAAGAATCGCAATTTGCTCCAGCTTTGAATTTTCATGAACGCTGATGACCGGCTTCTTTGCAACCTTGCTCAAACGGACATTTCGGGGTGTTGCAATCAACTCTTTCATTGAAACGATCCCTTTCAATTGTTTTGATTCTGAAATCAGATACACGTAATTCAATGTATCCCATTTCTTTTTCTTTTGAATTTCTTGCAATGCATCCCCCGCTTTTGTGTCTGGGGAAAAAAGAGGAACACGTTTTAATAAAGTTCGTATCGCGTCCATGTAGGTATCATATCATTTTCAGCGTCATCTTACAGGGAGTGACAAGTCACCTAACATCCATTACAGTTGCAAAGTGCCTCCCAAGAAAAAAAAGCGCGTCTCAAGAAAATCCGGATTTGCCATTCTCGCTGTTGTGGGAGTATTTAGTTTCTTAGGAATTCATTCATTCACGCCACAAATAACAGCAGAGTGTATTGACTGCCTTGCATGCGGAAGGGCCTCGGCCCCAGCCGAACAGCCTTTTGAACTACAAACCTGTTCATACACTCGCGAAACACGCGCAACGGCACTTGAAACGGAAAATGCAAATTCATGGAACGTTGCAACATGCTGGATCACGGCGGTTGGTGGAAAAGAAATCGAAGCCGGACAAATTGGAGGCGCGCTTGAAATTCAAAATATTGAAATGTGGGGAACACGAAACGGAGTCATAACTCGCATCCCACAACAAAACGACGGACGCATCGAATGGTGCGAACATCGAGAGCGAACCGGCAAATGGGACACTCCTTTTTGGAAAGATTTTTCAAAATTAGACGATGCAATCTGCAAAGAACGAACGCTCTTTTTTCTTGCGTCAGACGAGATCCTCCACCTCGGTACACAACCCGTCGATGCCAGCTCATTTGAAAACGTGCAATGCATCGTTACCGCAAAAACATCCGGAGGAGTCCGATATGAAGTTGGGGTTGATTTTCGCGAAGAAGTTGATTCATCACCATGGCCGGCTGTTGAAGGAGGATTTAGCAGTTGGTATCGATGCGATGCCGAGAATGGAATACGCGTCGCATCTGCAATACAATCCAACAACGGAACATCTGAGTGCGCTTTACCAGAAATCATCAAGTAATTTCTCGATAATGTATATGCTAACTATTTATGTATGTATTTATATTTATTCAATGAGGGTTCAATAATACGTTTTAATTCCATTCTTCCCGCGCCACTCTTTAACCATTTTTCTCGACGGACTGCTTCTAGCCGTGTTAAAAATGATTCTACAAATAGAATTTTTAATGGTCTGCGTGACATCGTACTCAAAACGTCTCCACGGCAGTGCTCAGCAAATCTTCGATGTAAATCATTTGTTTGACCAATATACAATCGATGATCGCGAAAACTTATCAATACATAAACGCTATACATACCTATACAGCTGCCCAATTTTAAAAAAATTGTCAAATTAAAAAGAAGCTTTCTGCTTCTTTTTAATTTCTTCAATTAATCCGACAAGTGTTGCGACGTTAAACGTCGCGTTCAACGCGATTTGGGCAGGGTGCATTTGCGTTGCGACGTTAAACGTCGCGTTTACTTTCAGATGATATCGCGTTCAACGCGATTTGGGCAGGGTGCATTTGCGTTGCGACGTTAAACGTCGCGTTTACTTTCAGATGGTATCGCGTTCAACGCGATTTCGGGGCAGGGTGCATTTGCGTTGCGACGTTAAACGTCGCGTTTACTTTCAGATGGTATCGCGTTCAACGCGATGGTAGTCCCAAGGGGAATTGAACCCCTGTTTCCAGGATGAGAACCTAGCGTCCTAACCACTAGACGATGGGACCTTGTTTGTTGTTTAGATCCATTTCGCCGATTGTCGGCATAGAAGATCCTTTGCTTTTTCCGGTTCTGCCATGAGCTCTTTGGAAATCTTTTCCATCCGAACTCCCTGCGAACCTTTAATGAGAACCACATCCCCTTTTTTCATTTTATGTTGAATAAAGAGTCCGGCTTCCTCACTTTTTGGAAAATGAAAAATGGTATTTTCGTCCATGCCGGCGCGAATTGCACCTTCACGAACAGCGGGAGCGAGGGTACCACATAGAACCAAAATGTCAACCTTGTTTTTCGCCACAGCTTCACCCAATTCCTCATGTGCGGAATCCGAAAGAGGCCCAAGTTCTAACATATCTCCTAATGCGGCAATTCGTTTTGAACGTTCTTCAATTGGGAGCTCGGCAAGATCATGTACGGCAGACATCACGGCGAGAGGCGATGAGTTATAGCTATCATCCATGAGGATCGTCTGCTTGATACCCGGCAATAATCTCGCACGACCCGGAACTCCGTGAAATTGCATCTTCAAACGTTCAACAACTTCGCCCAAATCAACATCCAAATGATAATAAACAACGGCAAGTGACACGGCAACGGCAAGTGCTGGCGGACGACCGAACACACCGTTCAGATGGAATGTGACAGCATGCGCGAGTGAGACATATCGCACTTCGATCCCTTCTGTTTCTTGTTTCATTCGCTCCAATCTGACATCTGCCCCAACGGTTTCTCCAAACGTAATAACTTTTCCGGCCGACATCTCCGCGCCCTGCATAACGCGCACATCATCTGCATTCAGCACGGCAATTCCATCTTCACCTAAACCCTTTAACAACGAAAGCTCTTCCTCTTGCACAGCATCTATCGTGTGAAAATATTCTGTGTGCTCAGCACCGATCGCGGTAATCACTGCAATATCCGGCCGTGCGATTGTTAGAAGATATGCGATGTCACCGGGACGATCTGTTGCATATTCCAAAACCAATGTTTTCGCACCAATCTTTCCCAAGCCAAATCCAAGCGAAGTCGCACGAATCAATACAATCAACCAAGAGACAAGGGAACGGCCCGGCGCTTTTTTCCCAAAGATTGTTAACGGAACACCGAGTTCGTTGTTGTAATTTTCCGGCGCAACGCGAACGGTTGTTCCGGATTCTCGAGCTCCAATCGCAACACCAATCGCCTCTTTTGTTGTCGTCTTCCCAACTGAACCGGCAACAATAATCACGCGTGGTTTTTCGCGTGAAATAGCGCGCTTTGCGCACCAACCAAAATATCGTATGACGATTGATGACATTGCTCCCATGGTACTACACACGTCAACGAGTAATCAAACAATGGAGAGGAATTTAGAATTTAGAATATGGAATATGGAATCTTTATTAAATTATAGAGGCATCCCTTGTGGGTACCCTTCAAATGTATGAATCCCCTCCTTACTAAGGAGGGGAGCGGGGAGGTTATCTCCTAAATCCCTCTTTTCTTTCTAAAAAGTTAGAACCCTTCTAGTCACTTTTTGTCACATCACAAAAGTGACACAAAAAAGATGTTGGGGGTCGGCTGAACTCGTTC
>JANLIO010000051.1 GCA_024654265.1 bacterium
GGGAGAATTGACGTTTGTTGAGAAATGACCGACCCCGTCTGCTCGCCTGCCAGTTGCCCAGTAGAAACAACCGTATCTTTTAAATGATAGCCGAGCGTGAACCATGTTCCGTACGTTTTCCAACCGATGACAGCAAAAAGACTTGCTGTCAGAATCAAAGAAATGATAAAAAGTGCACATTGATGCGAATACATCATCTTTTTCATGGATCTTGATGCTTTCTTTTGAGAAAACCACAGCGCAAAAAGAATCCACGGAAGTACCCAAACAATCTCAACCGGACGGATGGAAAGAGCGAGACCCGTAAAGATTCCGCCAAAGACAACCCGCGTCATTTTCGTTTTTTCCGCGTCCCATCCAGACAAAAGGTACATTGCCCAAATTGTAAACGAAAGAACTGCAAGGTTTGGGAAGAGCCCACGGTTTGCGTATAAAATCACGGTTGGAAATGTAAGCCACGCAATAAGCCCTGCCGTCTGAGACCATCTCCCCATTGGATGCAAAAATCTCCAAAGAGGATACACAACTGAAAGCGCGAGAAAGGAAAAGAAAAACGTCATTGCCCACGCACCACCCAATGAGAAGAGCAGACCTGCCAACACCGGAATTCCTAAAAATCCGACCGGAACCAATTTTGCGCCCTGTGTCACAAAGCTACGCGGATGCATCCACGGATGCTCTATCAACGTATCCTGCGGAATTACGTAAAATCCAGTTTTCGCAAACTCTTGCGCTGTCACTGCGTTCGCTGTTTCATCCGGCGAGAGGAAAACTCGACCGCCTAATGACGGCAAAACAAAAAACAAGGCGCCGAGACTGACGACAAGAATAAATACTCCTCCATTCCTTCTTATTTGTGTTTGCATAGCATTCCTTCCTCTCACTAGAATACACCATACTTTATTGCTACACTGTTTCCATGAAGAAAATCTCTCTCTTTTTTATATTGGCGTTCCTCATCTTCCAGTCTTCTGGACCAGCTCTTGCAAGTAACGTCGACCTTACGCCATACCCGAATTTTAATCCAAACCTCATTTTAACGGATTCTGATATTTTTAATGAGAATGCAATCTCACAAGACCGTTTTGTTGCCTTTTTGCGATCAAAAGGAACGTTAGCAGATCAACGTAAAATAGATATCGATGGCATTGAGAAATCAGTTCCAGACATCATATGGCGAGTAGCGCAAACGTATAAGGTGAATCCAAAGTATCTTGTCGTTCTTCTTCAAAAAGAACAATCCCTTGTTGAAAACCCGTCTCCAACCGACCGAGAGTTTGATTGGGCTACGGGGTACGGCGTTTGTGATTCGTGCTCAAAGGATGATCCAGATCTCTTGGAATTAAAAGGTTTTGCCAATCAATTGGAATGGGCAGCAAAGCAACATCGTGAAAAATACCTTCTTCAACTTTTGACAGGCGGTCTTACAATCGGTGGATTTGGAGTGAATCTCACAAAAACAGTTGATGGAATTCAGATAACCCCTGGGAATAAGGCGACAGCGATGTTGTATAGCTACACACCTCACATTCAGGGAAATCTCAATTTGTGGAAAATTTGGAATCGTTGGTTTCGCGTAAAATATCCCGATGGAACACTTGTTCGTGACACAACGACAAACCAAGCCTATCTCATTCGTTTTGATGAAAAACGACCATTTGCCTCCGAAGCCGTCCTCGCATCACTCACAAATCCGGAACGTGCGATTTTAACGACAAGCGCTGATCTTGACGCCTATCCGACTGGAGCTCAGATTCGCTTTCCAAAATGGGCTCTTTTGCAGGAACCTGACGGCGAAATCTATTTGTACACAGGAGATGAAAAGCGTCACATTGCTGACACGGAAACATTCAGAAAACTTGGGTTTAACTCAGATGAAATTATACCAATCTCTGCCGACGATCTTTCTGATATCGCGTTTGGCACGGAAATCACATCCGACTCTGAATTTCCACAAGGTGTTCTTATGCAAGTTGCAGACACAAACAGCATTTTCTACGTTGAAGATGGTGTTCGACATTCAATCGTTGATCCTATCTTTATCAAACTGTATTTCCGTGGACGCCAGATTCGACAAGTCCCTGTCGAAGAAATCCAAAAATACTCATTCGGAAAACCCTATACTCTTCACACCGGAGAGCTTGTCCGTTCGCAAGACACGCCAGCCGTTTACGTCTTAGAGAATGATGTACTCCGCCCAATCCTCTCCGCCGAGGTCTTTGAATCTGTTGGCTGGGACTGGAAGAGTGTTGTTTTCCTTTCTGATTCCCTGATTACCATGTACCCCATTGGCGACATGTTTGATCCTGATCAAACGCAATACACAAACCTTGCGTCTTCACCTCTATGATCGTATTCGGTGCCATTGTGCCTCATTCTCCGCTTCTCATCCCATCGATTGGAAAAGACCATCGAGAAAAACTTGAAGCAACGCTAAAGGCCTGCAAAGAGATTGAAGAAGCCCTGTATTTAACAAAACCTGACACAATCTGCATGATTGCGCCTCATGGTGCGCGATATCCTGATGCATTCAGCATTAATCTTGCAGCAAAATACACCGCTTCACTGAAATCATTTGGGGATCACTCAACCGTAGTCAACGCAAAAAGCGACTATCTCCTTATTGATCACATCCAACGTAAATTACGTTCAGAGCGTGTCCCGTTTACGCTCACATCAACCGAAGAACTGGAGTATGGATACACGGTCCCGCTCCTTTTATTGACGAGCAATCTTGAGAATTGGAAACTTATTCCCGTTTCCCCGTCTGACCACGACGCACTGGCACACTTTGAATTTGGACGTCATTTAAAGCGAGTTTTACATTCTGACATTCGACGCGTTGCTATTATTGCGAGCGCGGATCTCTCACACGCCCTCTCAAAAGACGCACCCGGAGGAGATACACACGAAGGTTCTGCATTTGATGAAGCAATACGAACAGGTTTATCAGAAGGAAACGCTGAATTAATCATGAAAATTGCTCCGGAAATTATTGGTTCGTCTTCACAATGTGGTTATCGACCAATTGTCACACTCCTTGGCGCCATAGACGGAATGAACATGAAACCACGCGTTCTCTCCTACGAAGCTCCATTTGGCGTCGGATACCTCACGGCACGATTTGATCTTGGATAATCCGCGAGTCCCCTTGCCGACCCGCCCCCCCACCGACTAATCTACAAAGGTGAAATACATTTCCGTTGTCCCGGCTGTACGCACACCGTTCGGTGTTGATGTTTTTGATTATTCTGTTCACGAGTCAACCGACGTTCGCGCAGGGGATTTAGTGATGATCTCATTTCGAAAAAAGAAAATCCCCGCGTTAATCGTATCCGTTCAATCGACAAGCGCCTTTTCCGGAAAAACCATCACAATCGATCCAATCCAAACCTTGATTCGCTTCCCCACTTTGATTGCCAATCTTTTAGAAAACGCATCCAACCATTCCTTCGCATCTCGTCCGTCAGTGCTTCATTCTTGGCTACGACGAATCCCATCACGCCTTTTAGATACCATTTCCGTACAATCTCAAAACAGAACCGCGCACCCGAAGAAACCTATCCAATACGTTACGAGCTCCCCGTCTGAAATTATTCAAATGATTCAAAATGAGAAAAACGACGAATTTCAAGGAAGAACTCTTATCATCACACCTTGGCAATCTCGCGCCGATGCAATTGCAAAATATCTGGGCATCCCCGCTCTTCACGCACACGTTCCCTATGCACAAGCGTGGAAAATTTGGACATCGTGGCTTGGCAGTCCTACGTCCTGCGTCATAGACTCTGGAGTGGGAGAAGATCAGAGTCAGAAATCCATAACGTGGGAAGTTGGTGGAAATATTTTGGTGACGACTCGTCTTGGAGCTTGGCTTTCTCATTCTGCGGATCGAATTATTGTCGATGAACCGGAAAACGATGACCATAAGGAAGATGAACAAGAGCCTCGTTTAGATGCGAGGTGGATCGTGGATTCTGTTCAAAATCTGAATCCATCCGTCGACGTTATCCAGATCGGAACAACGCCGAAACTTCCTGCGTCTTTCCCAAATACTATTCTTTGGGAAACGATTCCGTCCATTGATCCAAAAATCCTCTACGATCACAAACAGCGTGGCGGATATTCAGAAATAAAACGTCTTTCGAATTACGCGATCCAACAAATCCACGACGCTCTCCTTGCGTACCAACCCGTCATTATCATCGACCCGTATCGAGACGATGAGTTTCAACAACAGATTCACAGCGAGCTTGGCCTCAAACTTCTCGGCTCTTCCTCAATCCCAATTTTCAACCTCTCCGATCTCCACCAAACAGGCCTCCCAAAAAACGCACTTGTCATCCTCCTTGATATTGCGGGAATTGGCGGAGTAATCGAAGATATCCGAAAAAAAGAACGTGGCGTTATCGCGTGGCGGAGACTTTGTTCCAGACTTTCTCTATTCAATTGCCGACTTCTTGTTCAGGGCGATGAAGCACAACTCGAAGAAGCACGAAGCTGGCTTACACCAACTGGGCTGAAAGCAACGTGGGAAACAGAGTCAAAATCACGTCACACCTTCAAATATCCACCCGCGCACCCACGAATAAAAATAATCGTTATTGGCGATAAGAATGTTGCCTCCAATGTTCTCAGTGATCTTGAAAATAGGTTACCCAACTCATGGACCGCAGAAGGAGTACATGAAGTTCAAATGTCAGCTTCGCGCACCACGCGTTGGATTATCCATGTTCTCCCCAAAAAAGCAGATCAAGATCCAAACGAAATCCACGAAATACTTAGAAAATTCGCAAAAACCTGTATAATCGACCTTGACCCAATCGCATTTTTCAGGTAAAAAAAGAGTATGAAAACCCTTTTAGTCATCAAGCATCCCGCTAAATCCCTCCGCGAGCCATCCAAAGAGGTTGATCCAGCAATCATAGAAACGCCTGAATTTCAGGAGTTTTGCGACATCATGGTTGCGACAATGTATGAAAAGGATGGAGTCGGACTTGCTGCACCGCAGGTTGGCGAAAATGTTTGCGTTATTGTTGTGAATGGGGAGGAAGCTCCTGAGGTTTATATTAATCCAAAAATTTCAAATGCGTCCGAAGAAATGCAATCCGGCGAAGAAGGATGTTTAAGCGTTCCCAATGTTTGGGGAATTGTGAATCGGCACAAAACGATCACCGTCACAGCCTTTACGCGCGATAATCAAAAAGTCGAACGGAACGTAACAGGAATAGAATCGATCATCTTCCAACACGAAATCGATCATATCAACGGAATTCTTTTTATCGACAAAGCAACAGAAATCACAAGAGGAAAAGAGCACCTCGGCCAAGCGCTTTAGAATTTTCCTGAATCAGGGTTCGCGTAGAGCGTGAAACGTGGAGCGTGGAGCGTGAAGTCAATAAAAGTCTGTAAAGTCCTTTTTATTACGTCATCCCGAAAGCATTCGAGATCCCTTTTCATCCGTCATCCCGAAAGCATTCGAGATCCCTTTTCATCCGTCATCCCGACTGAGGAGGCTCTGCGACGAATGGAGAGATCCCTTTTCAAAATATATTTACTTTGATGAGGGATCTCTCGACTACGCTCGAGATGACGGAAATGAGAAAAAGATCCCGAACGCTTTCGGGATGACAGAAAATTCCACATCTCCTTTAATTCTGGATCCCCGGGTTAAACTCGAGGATGACAGATATATTCCAAATTCCCCCCATATGCCTCACATTATTTTCTTCGGAACATCAGAGTTTGCAACACCTTCCCTTAAGGCGTTGATTGATGATCCGCGATTTTCTGTTATCGGCGTTGTTACCCAACCGGATCGTCCGAAAGGTCGGCATCAGATTCTCTCCCCTTCTCCGATAAAAGAATTGGCTCTTTCTGAAAAAATCTTTGATATCCAACAACCTGAAAAAATAAGAAAAAAGCTTGCTTCCGATCAATCGGACTATGATGATTTTCAAAAATGGATCCTTTCTACAGGAAAAACTGCTGACATTTTTGTTATTGCATCGTACGGGAAGATCCTTCCTCAATGGCTTTTAGATATTCCAAAGCACGGGTGTATCAACGTTCACGGCTCACTTTTGCCACGATGGCGAGGCGCATCACCAATCCAATCCGCGATTGCAGAAGGTGACAAAACAACAGGCGTGACGATCATGCTCGTTGACGCTGAATTAGATCACGGAGCAATTCTTTCAAAAAAAGAAACAGAAATCGGCTCAACCGAAACAGGCGGTCAACTACACGATCGGCTTGCACAAACCGGCGCTGAAATTCTCCCTGATTCAATCGAAGGTTATCTAAAAGAGATCATTTCACCAAAAGAGCAAGACCACGCAAAAGCAACCTTTTGCCGAACTTTAAAACGCGAGGATGGAGAAATCGACTGGAACAGAAACTGCCACGAAATTGAACGAAAAATTCGCGCATATGATCCATGGCCCGGTGCGTGGACTGAGGTGGATGGAAAACGCGTCAAACTCCTCTCATCCCGCGTCCGCCCAAATGACTCTTCCTACGCCCCAGGCGAGAAATTCGTCTATAACGGTCACCCAAGCGTAAAATGCGATCATAACACCGTTTTAGAGATCACAAAGGTACAACCGGAAGGGAAGACACCCATGGCTGGTGATGAGTTCACAAAAGGAAATAAGTGGGCATAATCAATTAACACAATCAAAAAACGGCCATCACGGCCGTTTTTTGATTCTTACAATCGCTTGAATGATTGAACCGCCTGCTCGTAGATTGGTGATTCCAGACATTCCCACAGTCGGAACTCTGCAACATCTTTCTTCAGCTTAAACTTATACACAGGACATGAATCCTCCATAATCTTATTCCCTGTAACTCCATTTACCTCTACATTTTCTTCACTTTTAACAGCCTCTGGGTTCAAAGATCCTAGGTCATCACCCTCCTGTATTCGAATGGTGAATTCTGGAGACACCATCCAATTTTCAGCAACAGAATCTTTCGACACGTAAAAATACCGCTCTGACTGTGTCGCGCTGTATCCTTTCGGGATCTCAACAGAAAATCCAAACTCCGTATTCATAAACAACGCCGTTTCTCCTGCTCCGTTATCTTGAGTATTCTCCTCAACAGGAACATCCGAATCTACATCATCTCCTGCCTGTGGCAGGTTGCAACCCGCTCCAAACAGAATCGTACCAGTCAAAAGGAACGCTAAAATATGGAACTTCTTCATACAAAATTTTTAATTGATTATGATTAATACTCTATTCTTTATCATGCGCCCGTTATATCCACAATCTCTTCCATCCCAATCACCGCTAAATATCCCTCAGTCAGTAGAAGAAAACCAAACCCGAGCGGATGA
>JANLIO010000061.1 GCA_024654265.1 bacterium
CACATCACAAAAGTGACACAAAAAAGATGTTGGGGGTCGGCTGAACTCGTTCAACGCTATCGCTTGATCACTCAAACAGGCAGGCGACCCCCAAACCCCCGTCCATTAGAAAGGGAATTTAGAATTTGGAATTTGGAATTTGGAATATTTGGATGAAACTGGGACACGGGGTGTCCGTTTTTTTTAAGGGAGGGGTCTCTGCATTTGTTGTAAGGACTTCTCGGTCGAGATGACTCTATTCAAAACCCTCCGGTTGGAGGGTTTTGTGTTTCTTTTACATTCTTTTTAATCTGAGGGAGTTGAGGAGAACGGAGATGGATGAGAATGCCATGGCTCCGGCGGCGATCATTGGATTTAGGAATCCAAGTGCGGCGAGTGGAATCCCGAGCGCGTTGTAGATGAATGCCCAGAAGAGGTTTTGTTGGATTGTGCTGAATGTTCTTCTGGAAATACGGATAGCTTCGGGGATCTTTATCGTTTCACCTCCGATCAAAACGATTTGTCCGGATTCGATCGCAACGTCGGTTCCAGTTCCCATGGCGATTCCAAGGTCGGCTTGCGTGAGCGCAGGCGCGTCGTTGATTCCGTCTCCAACGAATGCAACTTTCTTTCCTTTGCGCTGTTCATCTTTTACCAGTTCCAATTTCTTTTTTGGCATGACTTCGGCAAAAAACGTTTTGATCCCAACCTTTTTCGCAATGGCTTCTGCGGTTGCGGTGTTGTCGCCTGTGATCATCATTGTTTCTGCGCCAAGAGCGTGAATGCGTGTTATCGCTTCGATGGCATCTTCTTTGATTGGATCAGCGATCGCGATAATGCCGATGACTATTTCATTTTTAGAAACATAAATAACCGTTTTCGCTTCCTTTTCGAGCGCAGATGCTTTTTCGAGAAGAGGTGCTGGGATCTCTCCTTGTGTTACAAATGTTTTACGGCCAACTTTCATTGTAACGCCATCAATCTCGCCTGAGATCCCCATTCCGGTTGTACTCTGAACTCGTTTCGCGAGTGGAACTGTAATCTTCTTTTCTTTTGCGGATGCAATCATTGCCGCGGCAAGGGGATGCTCGGATGATGCTTCGATGGATCCGGCGATTGTGATGACTTCTTCTTTTGTTGATTTGTTTGTCACGATGTCTGTGACGGCCGGCTTTCCTTGTGTGATGGTTCCGGTTTTATCCAACATCACGATGTCCAGTTTTTTGACGCGTTCCAGCGCCTCTCCTGTCTTGATAAAAATGCCATTTTTCGCGGCACGCCCAGTTCCAACAAGAATGGCGGTTGGCGTGGCAAGTCCAAGTGCACATGGGCAGGCGATAACGAGTACAGCCACAGCTGGGATTAATGCCGCTTCAACGCCATTTCCAAGCAGTATCCAAACGATAAAGGTGAGGAATGCGATGCCGATTACAACGGGAACAAAGATTCCGGAAATTCGATCCGCCATTTTTTGAACAGGGGCTTTTTCTGATTGCGCGGTTTTTACGAGATCGACAATTTGTGCGAGAACGGATGTGTGCGATGTTGCGGTTAACTTCACATGAAGGACGCCGGTTTGATTTACGGTTGCACCAAAAACGTTATCCTTTTCGTGTTTGTTGATTGGGATACTTTCACCCGTTAACATCGATTCATCAACCGAAGATGTTCCTTCAAGAATGATCCCATCAAGCGGTACTTTTTCTCCGGGTTTTACAAGAACAACATCACCCAATTTCAAGGTTTCAACATCGACATCTTTTGTCGATCCGTCGCTTTGCACAAGGTGCGCTTGCTTTACGCCGAGTTCAAGTAATTTTTGAATTGCTTCTCCAGCGCGACCTTTTGAGAGCGCTTCAAAATAACGACCAACCAAGATCAATGCGGTGATGATGGCGGCGGTTTCAAAGTAAACGTGTCCGCCTTGCGTGAGTGACCACCAACTGAAGATGAGCGCGGTTAACGTTCCCATGGAGATTAAACTGTCCATGTTTGCAGAGAAACGTTTTAACTGTTGAAACGCGACTTTGTGAAAACCAATGCCGGGACCAAAGACGACGATTGTTGTAAGGACGGCTTCGAAAAGCGACTTGAGTGGATATCCAAAGGCTTCTCCGGGGATCGGAACGCCGAGCATCGCGGTCAGAGCAACCGGAAGTGCAATGGCGCTTGCAATGATTGCCTTCTTTTTTGATGTCCGAGTCGAATCATGTTCATGATGCGCATGATCTTCTTTCCCATGGGCGTCTTTTCTATGTTCTTTTGATTGCACAGAGTATCCTTCTTTTTTGACGATATCATACAACTCTTGCTCATCGCCTTCTGTTTCGACGTACGCTTCTTCTAATGCGTAATTGACGGATGCGCTTTTAACGTTCGGAAGTTTTTTGAGCGCACCCTCAATTCGAACAGAGCAGGACGCACAATGCATTCCCTGTATTTTGAAATTAACTTTTTTCATATGGGTTTATGGTTTTGTTACGATCATTGTTCCACGTATCATTCCCATGGAGCAACTAAATGTGAATCGACCGGCCTTTGTTGGCGTAAACCGAACTGTGTTGATTCCGGATTTAATGTATGTATTTACACCAAACGCAGGGAGAACAAGCGTATTTGCACAGCCGAGGTATTTTCCGCCAAAGATAGACCATTCTACCGGTGTTCCTTGCACAACCGTTAGAACATCGGGGCTATACGTTCCATACTCTGTGATTTCCATTTGGATAAATTGTTTGCCGTTAATGATATTTAATTTTGCCGGAGGTTCTGCTTTAGCAAATGCATTCGCCGGATTGAATCCAATCAACGTGAGCCCGCTTCGAGCGTTATTGATCCCAAGAACGAGAACGATAAGCCCGGCAACAAATGTCATTCGTTTTAGGATTTTCCCCGAGGCAAAAGATGTCATCCCGCCAATTCCAAGAAGAACGGGCATTGTTCCAAATGCAAAGACGGCCATCACCAATCCCGCTTGCCATGGATTTCCAAGCGTTAGCGCGTAGAGTTGCATGGACTGTGTGAATCCGCATGGAAGGAAAAACGTCATGGCGCCGAGAACGAGCGGTGCTTTCGGATTTTTGGATTCGGCAAGATCATGCACTTTGTGTGCAAGACGTTTTGGCATCGCGATAACCGGAGTTGGGAAAAGGTCGAGAAGGTTGATCCCAATGACAATCATGAGCAACGCAATGAAGATAACGAAAAATCCATTTAACGTTGTGTTGAGTTGAATGACGCTTCCGAGTAAACCAATCAACATACCAAAGAATGCAAATCCAACAACGCGACCAACGTTGAAGAGAATGTGTGGGCGGAAACGTTCTAACTTGGAAAATGTTTCTTGGTCTTTTGCAACCGCGCTTGCCACCGCCGCGACCAAGCCACCGACAACGGCCGTGCAAGATGAGATAGATGCAATCAATCCGATCACAAATACGCTTATCAAACTTGCCGGTTCCGCGGATGATTGGCTCAAACGAAAGATCCCTGTTCGATCCAGCACGAGATAGGTTGCGATGATAAGAACCAAAATTCCTCCCATGCGCTTCCAGTTTATTTTTTCTTTTCCGTGATATTTTTCTTTATCTTTGTTCCCAATGGTGTAGCCATGTGGTGAAAGAATCTCCGTAAGTTGAAGTGAGGTGAATTCGTGATCGTTTTCCGTTTCCAGTTCAAGTGTATGTTTATTGTGCGAGACGATTGCGGACGTAATTCCTTCTTGACGCGCAAGTTCGCGTTCAATGATAACTTCACAGCTTTTACATTTTGTACCACGAACAAAAAAATAGTGTTTTGACATATGATGATGTCGATCAGAAATCCTGATGGACGTTGGGCAATTATCTTCTTTCGGAGTCTTTGTGGCAACAGGATGGCAGGGAGTCTTTTTGATCTGAACGGGGAGTTCTCGGAGCCTGTGTTATTTCTACATATGTCTTCAACATAAAGAAAATTCCGAAAATCATAATAATGATGCTGAGAATGAATATTTGGGATTGATATTTTGAGAAGAATATTGCGGAACCTCCTAAACCAAGAACGGGAAAGATGAGTACAATATTATGCATACAGCATGCCACCATAGCACCTGTTGATACGCCTCCTGACGTGATAAGCGTTTTTCCGCCGGCATGGTGTCGCTTTTGATGAATCAGCCTGAAGAGCGCTGTTTGGACACCAAAGCCAATAATGAGAGGAAAAACGAAATACCATTGTGAGAGAGCAAAGTCGAAAGGGGCACTCCAACTTTGCATGCCAAGAGCTTGAACAAGATAGAAGAGAATGGCGATCCCTGCGGACCCAAAGATGCCCCAGATCATAAGAGTTCAAGATCAAAATCAAAGACTGACTTTTCCGTGGCGCCAATCAAGAGACGCTTTCCTTCCGCTCCATCAAATACAAGCTCAGCCTGAACATGGTGTCCGCCCGCCCCAGAGGAGAGAACGTTGAATTGTCTTGCCGGCATTCCGTCTAAGAAAGAACGCTTGGCAATTTCCGGATCAGAAAGATCAATCGTATGATTGTTAAATGCGACGGATATCGTGGTTGTATCTTCAGTCTGATGAACGCTGTTCACTGTAACGTCAATCCCATCATGAGAGATGGTTGTTCCTACGGGTTCTTTATTTTGATTTTGCGAATTATTTTGAGCGCCCTCTATTCCCGCGACCCCGAGTTGAGTTTTATTCACGCGGGTGGATCGAAAAGCGAAAATCCCGCCAAAAATCAGAAGGGGAATGAGGACGACAACAGAAAATGGAATGGTAATAATGTGTTCGTCGTTTGACATAGTTAGCAACAGTTATCGAGTTTCTTAAAGAGTTTTTGCGCTTTTCCTTCCTTCGTTCCTTCACGAACGGCGTCATCGTGTGTCATTCCTTGGGCTAAGAAGGTGATAATAATGATCGCGAGCGCGGTGAAGATGAGGACGGGAAAGACGATCTCAAACCGACGGTTCAAGAGGAGCGAGACGCTAGAGAATCCACCGAGAATGAGCAGAAGTCGAACGAGCCAAAAGTGTTTCATTTTTCGTTTTGCATACATGGGTTCCAGTCGATACATCAGACCGCTTATGCTCATGCCCATCAGGACACCAATCGGGAGCACGGGAATATCAATTCCAAGAAACCACATGCCGAGAAGTGACATCCATGATGCGCTGACAGCGACACAGATGGCACAGAGATTCCATTTGAATGGAAGATGTGGTTTTACAAAAGCGATCACGAAATACAGAAGTGGAATAAGGATGAGCGGAAGATACTCCATAGGTTTACGTGAAGAAGAGAATAATAACGAGTCCAAGCGCAAGCATGAACACGCCTGCCGTAATTTTCATTTTTTTTGATTGGCTCTGTTCCCATGTTTGAAGTTTCTCTGCCGTTTTTCGATTCGATGAAAGCGCAAGAAGAATGAAGAGCGGTGAAACAAAAATAAGGTTGTACCACAGCATCCAGCCGACCCCGCTTCCGAGAGAGCGTTGTGAAGTGAGCATGCCGATGATGGCGACATAAATCCCTCCCGAACACGGGAACGTGCAAAGCCCAACGAGAAATCCGCCAATAAATGACGC
The DNA here is from genome assembly GCA_024654265.1 of bacterium. GTDB lineage: Bacteria > Patescibacteriota > Patescibacteriia > 2-12-FULL-60-25 > 2-12-FULL-60-25 > JANLIO01. The sequence continues at coordinate 5,555 of JANLIO010000061.1, forward strand.
AGGAAGTGTTGCTTTATACATCCAGTTTTCAAGTGTTGCTTTTGTATCGACTGGAATTCGAAGACGGATCGGGAACGATGGGAAGATGACGCCAAGAAGTTGAATACCCCCGAGCGCCATAACAAGATACGCTCCAATACGAGCCATAAGATGTGGTGCTCCGGAGATAATGAAAGCCTGCGCGATACCAAGGCCGATGAGCAGATACGCGAGATAAATCGCGGAAACATACACGAGTCCCATTTTCCAAATGTTCGCTCGCGTCTTTTTGAGACTAAATAAGAACGCGATGAAGAAGAGGAGAACGGCAAATGCGCATGGATTTAATCCGTCCAAAAAGGCTGAGCTTGTGATCACGCCGAACAATCCCCAAAACCCGCGTTCTTTTAACACGGACGTTTGGCTTGAATCATGTGACGTTGTTTCGGTGAAGTATGTGGTGATGGGTTCGTCGATTGGATACGTTTTTATCTCGCCGATAAAATCCCAGACGCGATATTCCGTTTCTTCGCCGTGCATCTTATCTTGATACACAAGAAGTCGATCATACGCATCCGGATGTTCCATGACATACCGCCGAACGTGTTCCGGAATGTGACCGCCAAGCAGTACTCGATCGCCGACAAACGCTTCGATATGACTTTGGAGCTCAAACGGAACATGCCATGCTTCGTTGTACTCGCTGAGTATTTTTCGATTTTCACGATCGTTGATGTAATCCTTCAAATCAAGGGTGTATCCATACTCAGAAAAGAATTCCGGGTAGGTTTCTTTTACGAGTTCCCCGCAATCTTTGCACGCTTCGTTAAAGAAGACGGTGACGTTTTTTTGCGGTTCATCTTGCGCGTGCGCGATGTGTAATCCGAGTGATCCGAAAAACAGCACGACGAGGAGAAGCGTCGTATAGATTCGTTTCATATGATTTATTGAATAACGTTTCCGGTAACATTGATTTCTGTTTCCGGAGTATTTGGGTCTGAGGTTTGAAGATAGACGACACGAATAAGAGCTCCTATTTGATCAGGATGTGCCATTGGATCGAATGTCACTGTTAACAGCCGTTCGTCATCCGGCGCAAGATCAGATTGATCCATTTTTGCCGTTGTACAGCCACAACTCGTGGAAAGGCGATTGATTTTGAGAGGTTTCGTTCCCGTATTTTTTACCATCACGGTTGTCGAAACAAAGCCGGCGGTTTGCATAATATCGCCAAAATTAATGGATGCCGGTGTGATCACGATTGTTCCAAGTGACATTTCTGTCTTTGAATCTTTTTCTTGTCTTTCAATATTGGGTGATTGACGGAGAATCGCGAACGCTGAAACGGCGCTCAATCCAAAAAGCGCGATAAAGATAAACGTTTTCATAATCTGTTACAGCGCCGTCATGCCGTGCATTCCATCTTGCCCGGCACCACCATGTGTATTGTGATGAAGTGCGTCGCCACGACCTGTTCCAAGAAGATAGTCTTCCACAACACCGGCTGGATACCAGAGCGCTTGCCATCGATATGCTTCACCGACAAGTTGATCGTTTGTGTAGGTATCGCCATACGTTGCGAGCATGTAGGTTAAGAATCCACGCGCGGCACCTGCGTGCGCACATCCGCAATGACCAGCAACTGTCACTTGATTTGCCGATCCGCAACAGAAGTTACACGGGAATATATTTGTAAGATATTTGTATCGTTCGCTTAATTCTTGCGGAACGCTCATTGATTGTTCAAGCGCTCCCCATGCAGACAAAGAACCGAGCGGGTCGTCGAATGAGACTCCTTCCGGCGCATAGAATGGGGTTCCTTTTGCAAGCATGACTGCCATTCCGTCTGCGACCGCATCACCAGATTTTGGATCGCCGGAGAGTTCGGTAATGGTTGGCATCATCTGCAAATGTGTTGTTACGCCATCTTCGTTCAAGATAGGCATCATGATTTCCATCGCATTTGCGGATTGGACGCGGAAGATGTGTGTCATCCCTTCCATGCCGGATTTGATTCCCATTGTGCCACTAACCATTGTTATCAGAATTTGGTTGATGGCAAACACACCGAGAAGAACCGTGGAAAGAAACGCATTTGGCGAACCGTTGAACGATGATGCGTATTGGCGAGATGCGGAATGATCCTTTTCTTTTTGTTGAGTCATTTTCATATTTATTGTGCGATTGTCGGGTCAATGATCTGACCTGTTCCAAGGTCGTGATAGATAATCTGACCGAGTTGTGACATGTTTCGGAAAACATACGCGCCATCTGGTTCAACAGATCCGACTCCATCCCAAACGGAAATGAGTTGGAGATAATTGTTTATTTCCGGTGAGAGGATGACGGTTGGAACAGATGTGATGGAATATCGTTTTACGAGTTCTTTTCCATCTGCACTTTTGATGTCAATCGTTTTTTCATCTTTGAGTTGAACGCCGTACGAATTCGTTAGAATGTTTTTGATCTGAACGGGGTCATAGCAATTTGAGCAAGAGGAATCCGTGAGAAGCGTCAAAGAAACGCGACCCATCACATCTCCCGTTGCCGGTTGCAAATAGACAGGCCCAATGTTTGACCATACGTTTGCATCGCGAACACGTGTCGTTGTTTCCGCGAAAAATGGTTGGATATTTTGTTTGTCGATTTCGCCGGTGATAATGATTGCCGGAATTCGCGTCACCGCGTATTGCGTGATGAGATCTTTTCCTTCATCGGAATCATATGCAACATCAATTTGTTCCATCACATCTGTCGCGTGACCATAGATTTCGTTGACGATGGATTCGGTCGGGGAGCATGTTTCGCAGTCATGCGCGGAAAGGACAGTGAGCGAAATTCTTGCCGGTCGTGCATCTTCTGTCGCTTTTGCTTGGTTTGATCTAAGCGTGTGTTGCGCATAGACGAGCGTGCCAGAGCCAAGAAGCATGATGAGGAGAAGAGTCGCGTAACCGAATACAAGATTCGTTGTTTTGTTTAACGAATTCATATACGTGATGTGTGAATTAGCATCCGCCAACCATTGTTGGAAGTGCGGATGAATTGGAACCCGCCGTACCACTTCCAACCGATGCGGAGGTTGTGTTTATTTTTGCTGAAGCAATGTTTTTTTGGAGACCGTAGAGTTGCGCGGTTTGAATGAGGCCAACGATGATAAGGAGGATAATGAAGAGCGATTGTATGCTGGGGAGTGACGGTGCTGGAATTCGGATTGAGATCGTCTTTCCTTTTGATTTTGCATGCGGTTCATTTTCGGGTAGGTCGTGTGAGGAGTTTTCCATAGGGATAATTTTATTTTGTAACATCTCCGGAAAAGGAGAGCGTGATATCTTTTTGATCTGCGCTATTTGTTTTAAGGCTAACATTTCGTGAAATTGGACCGGTTGCATCTGGACCATGCGCATTCGGGTCAAATTGAACTCGAAGCACAGCATGCTCGCCGGGTTGTATTTCTTCGGTGATACGTGGTGATCCGGTATGGCTCACCATTCCCTTTAGGGGACTTTTCTCACCATTCTCGTGCACAAGTTGAGCTGTGGTGCACATACAAGATGTTTCCAAACTTGTAATCGTAATGGGTTCTGTAGTTGGATTTGTGACGGCAATTTCCTTTGTCGCCATCCCATCTTTCATCGAAATGGTTCCAAAGTCCCATTCGTTTTCCGAGAAAGAAAGTTGGCCTGTTGACGATGCTTCTGCTCCTGCACTGAGATCTGGTGATGTGAAGAGTGCAATCGCGATAATCCCGCCAGCAAGAATCGTGCACAAGAGGACAACGTAGATTGTTGATTTTGTTATAGACATAAGAAGAAGAAAATAAAAAACACGATCAAATAAAGAAGAATGATTTCTTTACGATCGTGCCTATTCTCTCTTCATGACGCTCAAAAGTTGCTTGCGTTTTGAATGTCGATATTCTGGTCCGGGTCGTGCAAAGCGTTGAACGGGATGTTGAATGTTTGGAGTAACAATTTTTTCTGGCGCTCCAATAATACTTCCGATCATTGGAAGGACTGTTGTTATCCCGCGATCTTCTGTTGTTGAGGAGACGCAGTGAGACATGCAGGAAAGATCAATTTTCGAGCAGTCTCCGCTATTGCAATGCATCGCAGAACCGTGTGAGGCGTGTTGGTCGGGCGCCGTTTTCGCAAACACAATACCTCCCGGCACAAGGACGGATGCGATAAGTACCGCAATGATGCTTTTGGTGATGTGGTGTATTTGCTTGAAAATACGCATACCTTTTTCTATCTACCCGCTAGGATATACCCGGAAAGCTCTATTGGCAACATTGAGGACGGTGAACGGTTTGTTTGTTATGCTGTTGTTCTATGACACATGAAACATCACATTTTGATTCGAATGAGAAAGGAGTCGTTCCAGAAATCAGTTGTTCAGATTTAAAGCAACTTCAAAAAAGCGGTGAAACGTTTTTTTTGATAGATGTTCGTGAGAAGGGTGAATGGGATGCGGGTCATATTGAGGGAGCGACACTCATTCCTCAGGGCATTCTTCAGGAAAAAATCGCAGAATACGCTCCGGATAAAACAATGAATATTATTGTTCATTGTGCGTATGGAGGTCGTGCGACAGCATGTGTAAAGACTCTCCTTGGAATGGGGTATACACATGTGAAGAATCTGAAAGGTGGATACACGGAATATCGTCAAACCGCTGACGCGGGGGAGTAAGTCTTTCCGTTTACAGCGCATTCGGATAGGATGGAGTGGATATGCAAAAAGAAACGGTTCAATTTATTACGAGTTATGCGAATCCGGAAGATATTCCAAAAGATGGATTGCCTCATGTCGCGATGCTTGGTCGATCAAACGCCGGAAAGTCGACGTTGATCAATTCGCTCACACATTCAAAGACGCTGGCAAAAGTTAGCTCTCGACCGGGGCTCACGCGATTGGTGAATGTTTTTGATGTGGGGGGTCGATATCATTTGGTGGATCTTCCGGGGTATGGATTTGCGAGCGGATCGAAAGAAGATCGTGCGCGTTTGCAAGATTTACTTTTTGGATATTTACAAACGACGGAACGACTTCGTTACGCAATCGTATTAATTGACGGTCGAATTGGCGCAACGGACAGTGATAAGGAAATTCTTCAAGGATTAATTGATGAACACATTCCTTTTTTAATTGTCGTGAATAAAGCGGATAAATTAAAGCGTTCAGAATTGAGTCATATGATCGAAAAGATTGACGTGCAATATCCGGGTGCTCAGTGTATTGCACATTCGTCTATTTCCGGGGTGGGGAGAAAAGAGATTTTTGATGCCATCAATACGGCATTATCACAAAAAAAATAAGAAACAAAAAACTCCCGTGAAAGGGAGTTCTTTTGAATCCATATTTTGATTAGTAGCTCACACGAACGCGACGTGTTGATTGTGAGGAATGTCGTTTTTGATCACGGCGTGGTCTTCGTGAATCCGCGTTTCGTTTTTGTGTGATTCCGCGTGTGTCTGATGTCGTTGCAGAATCTCGTCCGCGTCGATCTGATGTTTCTGGGCGTCGGGACGATGTTGACGCAGAAGATGTTTCACTTCGGCGGTATGGCGTTGACGCAGAAGATGCACCTGGGCGTCGATATGACGACGGAGCCGAAGATGCACCGGGTCGTCGATATGACGATGGCGCAGAAGATGCACCGGGTCGTCGGGATGATCCTGTTGTAGAAGATGTTTCGCTTCGGCGGTATGGGTTTGGTGACGCACTTCGATGACTTGAATGTGTTGAACCGCTTGGTCGTGATCGTGCGTATGGTCGTGCTCCACTTGCGGGACGGCCACGGAATCCACCTCGTCGAGAATCTTCTGGCTCGTTGTGTTCAATCTTCAATTCAGGTAATTCCGGAAGATCACGAAGCGGAAGTGTGATACGAGCAAGACGCTCAATACGACGGAGATCGAATTTCTGTTCTGGTTGAATAAATGAAATCGCGGTTCCTTCGCGTCCAGCACGACCTGTTCGACCAATACGGTGAACATAATCTTCTGTTTGCTCTGGAAGATCGTAGTTGATCACGAACTTAATGTGATCCACGTCAATTCCACGCGCAGCAATATCTGTTGCAACAAGGACGCGATATCGACCAGTTCGAAAACCGTCGAGAGCTTGGCGTCGTTGTGCGAGTGAACGGTTTGAGTGAATTTCTGCAGCGCCGTGCCCGAGTCGGCGAAGTGTTTGTGTAATTTTTTTGGCACCGTGTTTTGTGCGTGTAAAGACAATCATCGTTCCTTCATTTGTGTTCAAAAGCTGGAGAAGTAAACGAATCTTATCTTGTTTGCGTACCATGTATCCTTCCTGCGCAATTTTCTTTACGGTGCTTCCGGACGGCGAAGCTTCAACGCGAACAGGGGAACGCATGTAGTTTTTTGTAATGGAAACAATCTTTTCCGGAATGGTTGCGGAAAAAAGCATTGTCTGACGATCAGATGGGACGGTGGCAAGAACTTTTTGAATTTGTGGTTCAAAACCCATGTCTAACATTCGATCTGCTTCGTCAAGAACAAGCATGCGCACATCGGTAAGATTGATGGTGCGTTGTTCAAGGTGATCAATTAAGCGTCCTGGTGTTGCAATAATGACGTTTGGTCGACGTCGCAACGCTGTAATCTGGTTGTGCATTGATGCACCACCGATAAGAACTGCGGATTTTAATCCAAAGAAACGGCCTAACTTTGCGATTGCAACTTCAACTTGGAGTGCGAGTTCGCGGGTTGGAAGAAGAACAAGTCCTTTTCCTTCACCGTTTGAAAGACTCTGAATCATTGGAATGGCAAACGCGAGCGTTTTACCGGTTCCGGTTTGTGCAATACCAATAACATCCTTGCCTTCGATACCAGCGGGGATGGATTTTTCTTGAATTGGAGTTGGATTGAAAAACGAAAGTTTTTCAAGTTGTTCCAACATTTTTGGAGAAACACCGAGATTCGAAAACGTCGGCTTCCCTTCTGAGGGTTTTGTCATAGATAATCATTTTGACCCGGGTCCTTCAGGTCGCATGATCATTCATATGATCGTTGCTCAGAGGTTCGAGTCCTGTTCCTAAATTGGAACGTTAGGTCGGGAGAATACCTGTTTTCGCCATTTATGTCAAGTTTCCACGATATCTCAAAGATGGAAAGCAGGGAAAATCCAAGCAAATACTTCATTTCAGTAAAGAATGCGTTTGAATGGTGAATGAAGGGCTTTAATACTGACATTCAACGTCCTCGTCTATCCTTTAGAAAAGGAGTCCTTGTTTATAGGGAGGAAAGCAAGTATCGGAACGTATCTGCACGCCTACGGGGAGAATCTGATACAATAAGAGTATGCTCAGCATCTTTTTGTGGAGTTTGGTTTTTATTGTAAGCCTCACTATTCTCGTAAAATCATCTGATTGGTTTACGGAGTCAGCGGTTGACGTAGGGATCTGGCTCGGACTTTCGCCTTTTATCATTGGAGTCACGATTGTCGCGATCGGGACATCTCTTCCAGAATTAAGTACCTCGATCATTGCCATATTTCAGGGGTCATCTGAGATTGTTTTGGCGAATGTTGTGGGTTCAAATATCACAAACATTTTTTTGATTCTTGGAATTGCCATCCTTATATGTCGTTCCGTGAGTATCAAATTTAATATTTTGAGTGTCGAACTTCCGGTGTTTCTCGCATCAGCGTTTCTTCTTTTAGTTATGGTATGGGATGGAAATTTTTCCTTTATGGATGGGTTTCTTGCGCTTGCGGGATATACGTCGTATATTTTGTATACTGTTGGTACGCGCGAACGAAAGAAAAAAAGACAGATACAAAAAGAGAATGGTTCGCTCGCTACAGTACGGTTCCCATGGAAGAGTTTTGTGATTTTGATCGCAAGCTCATTCCTTATCTTTGTTGGCGCAAAGTTTACGGTGGAATCGGTTGTGGTTCTTGCGACAATACTTGGAGTTTCAACGGCCGTTATTTCAGTGACCGCGGTCGCGCTTGGGACATCACTTCCTGAACTCGCGGTGACAGTGGTGTCGGCGCGCAAAGGAAATCTTGAGCTCGCTTTCGGAAACATTATCGGATCCAATATTTTTAATGCATTAGCAGTGACAGGCATTTCGTCGCTTTTCGGGACGCTTATTGTTACGGGGAACATTCTAACATTTGGAATTCCGATGATGATTATTGCGTCTGTCCTTTTTTTTGTTATGTCACAAAAAAAACAGATCTCGATATGGGAAGGCGTTTTGCTTCTTGTTTTTTACGCATTCTTTCTATTTAGATCGTTCGGGATCGTGTGAGATTATCCGATATCCCAATAGGAGTGAATACCTGTTCCGAATTTCTTTGGGGGATCCCTCCGCTTCTTTCCTCGTCATCTCGACCGAGGAGGCTTTGCGACGAGTGGAAACCTGTCCTGAAGGGATTCGGGAGATCCCTTTGTCCCGTCATCTCGACCGAGGAGGCTCTGCGACGAGTGGAGAGATCCCTTTTCAAATAGATTATTTCCTTTGAAGAGGGATTCCTCCACTACGGTCGGAATGACAGGATAAAAAAACATACACCTTCCATCTATGGAAGGTGTTCTTAAAACAAACTGAATCTAATCAAATAAGATTGTTCTAATCAAAACCATTGCGCTTTTCAAACAAAGATGGGGGTTTGGGGGTCGCCTGCCTGTTTGAGTGATCTAGCGATAGCGTTGAACGAGTTCAGCCGACCCCCAACATCTTTTTTGTGTCACTTTTGTGATATGACAAAAAGTGACTAGAAGTGCGTTTGAAATCTAAAAGCACTTATAAGAGGAATCCCGAATGCGTTCGGGGTGAGGAAAAACTAAGAAGTGAGTATGGAATATACCACTTTGATTTCCTGGATCCTGGATTAAATCCAGGATGACATATAAAACTGAGCACCGAGAACTGAAAGATCCAGCCTCATTCCCACACTCGCCAAATCCAAATGTTTCATGTACGATCTTTATTCACCTCGGGATTTTGCACCCTCTTTATCAAATCGTTTGTAAAGACGGGGTCAGAATCGTTTCCGAGGGTATTTGGGTTTTTATATGCAAGATAAAATCATCATCAAAGGTGCGCGTGAACATAATTTGAAGAATATTTCTCTTGAGTTACCGCGAAATAAAATGATTGTGTTTACGGGGCTTTCCGGATCAGGGAAGTCGTCTTTGGCATTTGATACGATTTTTGCGGAAGGTCAGCGTCGATATGTTGAATCTCTTTCCGCGTACGCGCGACAGTTTTTGGGTCAGCTTAAAAAGCCGGATGTGGACGAGATCGAAGGTTTGTCACCTGCTATTTCAATTGATCAAAAAGCACATTCCGCAAATCCGCGATCTACCGTTGCGACAATTACTGAAATCTACGATTATCTTCGCGTGTTGTACGCGCGCATCGGAAAACCACATTGTCCAATCGATAACGCGCCGATTCAAAAGATGACCGTGGAGGAGATGGTGAACGTTGTTTTAAAACGAACGATTGAACTGCATGCGGATCCGGAAGAGATAAAGAAAAAGATATCCGCATCTCGAGTGCAATCAAAGGATCGGTTGATGGAGAAAAAGGGATCTCTCCGCGCTGGTCGAGATGACGGGAAGAGTGGTCGAGATGACGGGAAGAGTGGTCGAGATGACGGAAGAGAGGAGATTACGATTCTTGCCCCGATTATTCGTGGGCGAAAAGGGGAGTATCATCAGTTGCTTCAAGATTTGTACGAAGCGGGATTTTTGGAAATTCGGATGGATGGACAATGGAAAAATCTGCGAGATCGAATCAATCTTTCGCGGTATAAGATTCATACGATTGAAGTTGTTGTTGATCGAATCCCACTCGCATGGCCGGTTGAAGGGAACAAAGCACTTCGCACACGTACCGCAGAAGCGATGGAGATTGCTGTGGACCGATCAAATGGAAATGTGATCGCGATTTTAGATGATGGTTCCGAACGGTTGATGTCTACGCGATTTTCTTGTCCAGAACACGAATTTGCGTTTCCCGAAATTGAACCACGATTATTTTCATTTAATTCGCCATACGGAGCGTGTGAAGCGTGTAACGGATTGGGAACGGCGGATTTATTTTCTGAGGAGCTTTGCAACGTGTGTCATGGCGTTCGTCTCCGTCGTGAAGCGAGACATGTGTATGTTGGTACAAAAAATATCGTTGAACTGACGGCGATGTCGATTCGCGATGCGCATGATTTTCTTTCCAAGCTAAAATTATCAGAAACGGATTCTACGATTTCCGCACCCATTATGCGGGAGATTTTAGCGCGTCTTACATTCATGTTGGATGTTGGACTTCATTATCTCACATTAGATCGTCGTGCAGGAACATTATCCGGCGGAGAAGCTCAGCGTATCCGGCTTGCATCACAGATTGGATCTCGACTTGTCGGCGCGCTTTATGTTTTGGACGAACCGACAATCGGATTACACCAACGGGATAATGTTCGGTTAGTTGAAACACTCGAAAAACTTCGCGATCTTGGTAACACAATTATCGTCGTTGAGCATGACGAGGATACGATCACGGCGTCGGATTATCTCGTGGATATCGGGCCGGGTGCAGGCATTCACGGTGGAAATATTGTCGTTGCAGGTGAAATGCCAAAGGTTTTGAACGATAAAACAAGTTTAACGTGTGCGTATCTTCGCGGTGAAAAAACAATTCCATATCCAAAAAAACGACGACCTCCTGCAAAAGAATTTATTTCAATTAAAAAAGCGAGTGAAAATAATCTTAAAAATCTCACTGTCAAAATCCCGCTCAAACGATTTGTGTGCGTGACGGGAGTCTCGGGATCCGGAAAATCCACGCTCATGATCGACGTGCTGTATCGAGCCATGGCGGCTCGATTGCACGGATGTCAGCTTATCCCCGGAAAATTTGAGAAGATCGATGGCATCGATTGGGTGGATAAAATTATTGATGTGGATCAATCGCCTATTGGACGAACACCACGATCCAATCCCGCGACGTACACGGGAATTTGGAATCATATCCGTACGTTATTTTCTATGACGCCGGATGCACGCGTGCGTGGATGGAAACCCGGACGTTTTTCATTTAACGTTCCGGGTGGACGATGTGAGCACTGCGAAGGAAAAGGACAACTTGCAATTGAGATGCACTTTTTGCCGACAGTGTATGTTCCGTGCGACGTGTGCAAAGGCACGCGGTTTGATCGTGAGACACTTGAGATCAAGTATCGCGGAAAATCAATTTACGATGTATTAAAGATGACGGTCGAAGAAGCACGTTCATTTTTTAACGACATCCCACCGATTTACGATCGAACACGTTTGTTGGGTGAAGTTGGTCTTGAATATATTGAACTCGGTCAACCGGCGACAACATTATCCGGCGGTGAAGCGCAACGAATTAAACTCGCAACGGAACTTGCGCGACGTGATACAGGAAAAACATTTTATCTTTTAGATGAACCAACAACCGGACTTCATTTTGATGACGTCCGCAAATTATTAGAAGTTCTTCACCGCCTTGTTTCTCGTGGAAACACGGTCGCCGTGATCGAGCATAATCTCGACGTTATCAAAAACGCGGATTGGATTATTGACATGGGTCCGGAAGGGGGAGACGGGGGAGGGAAGATTGTGGCGCAAGGCACGCCCGAGGAGATTGCGAATAATCCGAATAGTGCGACTGGGGAGTATTTGAGGAAGGTTTTGTAGTAACCCGATCTCGGTGCGCCGACACCTTGAACCATTATGTGAGTTTTTGACGGTATCCGATCCATACCGTCGCAAAGATCGCGTAGGAGAGGATAAAAATCC
>JANLIO010000080.1 GCA_024654265.1 bacterium
TTTTTGTTGGCTCGGGGACTAGGATTCGAACCTAGGTTACTTGGGCCAGAACCAAGCGTCCTACCACTAGACGATCCCCGAATATTGATTTGTGTACGCGAGAATACTCAAAATAACGGTTTTCGTCAATCGGAATGAATATTTTTCTTTAAAGAAACATCATTCCACTTCATGTCCGCCAAAATTTTCAATAAGCGTTCCCACGGTATCTACTGGGGTTGATACTTGATTTGTGTCTTCTCCGGAGGGCGATTCGTTTTTCGAAACCGTAATTGCGTCAAAGATAATTCGTTCCTTGAAGATCTCAAGGAGGACGTCTTCCAGTTTTTGTTTGATCGCGATATTTTCCATTAATTTTGTGCGATGAAACGGATATGATACTTGGACGGTTGCGATCCCATCTTTCAAGTTCTTTGGTTGGCTTGTTTTAAGAATAAAGGATAAAGACGGTTGTTCTTCACTCACTCGTTTTAAAAACGCTTGCCAATTTCTTTGAAAATCTGAGAATTGCAAAGTCGAGGAAGTTCCGGATGTTTTAGGTGGCGTTTCTGTGAGGACTTCTTCGATGATGGGTTCTTCGACGGGAATAAGGATAGGTTCTTCCTCGATCACAATCTCGTCTTGAATCGGGGTTTGGATTACTGGGGGTTGTGGTTCTTTTTGTTGCTCTATTTGTGGAGCGGGTTCTTTTTGAATTGTTGGTGGAAGAACGGGAACTTCCTTTGTTTGAATTTCCGTTTGGACCTTTGGGCTGTTCGGAAGAATCCCAAGTGCAATGGCTGTACCCGTCAATTCAAGCGCAAAACGAGGGTCAATCCCCTGTTTCGCATCTTTACGTCGCTCCATGCTTTGCAATGCAATGTCACGAAGCTCAGCGGGCGAAAACGTACCGACGAGATCGGCAACGGCGCGCTCACCCTCATCTCCAATTTTTAATTCTTGTTGATACTCCGGATTATCAGACGCGATCAGAAGCTGGCGCACGACTTCAATCAGGTCATGAAAAAATGGGATGATTTGAATGCCTTGTTCATCTAATTTGGCGACAGCATCCATGGTGTCGCGTAATGATCGTGTTGATGCCACTTTTAGAAAATGGACAGCGGAAGGAAGTCGTGAAAGTGGGAGGAGAAGTCCGGCAACATCTTGGGTTACGTGATCTTTCCCCAATGCAAGAAGTTGGCCGAGGATCGTTTCTGCATCGCGCACAGAACCATCGGAGTGTTTCGAAATTCGTTTGATGACGTCATCTTCGAGAGTTGCGTTTTCCCGTTTTGCGATTTCTCGAATTCGATCCTCAATGGCAGACCGTTCCACGCGCGTAAATTCAAAACGTTGGCAACGCGAGACAATCGTGGCTGGAACTTTATGAAACTCGGTTGTCGCAAGAATAAAAATCCCGTGCGCCGGTGGCTCCTCAAGTGTTTTCAACATGGCATTCCACGCAGAGGTCGAGAGCATGTGCGCTTCATCCAAAATATACACTTTGAATTTCGAACTCGCCGGGGCGAACCGAACATGATCCACAATCCCTTCGCGAATATTATCCACGCCCGTATGCGACGCCGCATCCATCTCAATAAGATCAATCGCACGACCTTCATTCGCCTCACAACACCGATCACACGCATTACACGGCTCTCCCTGCGCAGGATTGAGACAATTTAAAGCCTTTGCAAAAATACGAGCCGTCGTCGTCTTCCCCACCCCGCGCGGACCAAACAAAAGATATGCATGCCCAATTTTCCCTGTTTCAACCTCCCGCCGAAGCGTCTCTTTAATACTCTCCTGCCCCGTAATATCTGAAAATTGCTGAGGACGATATTGGCGACTCAATGACATATTCGGACAGGTTACACACTGCGCAATCGATTGTCATGTGAGAGGGTGAAATCTGCAAAGAAAAAGAATATTCGAACATGTCTGTCATCCCCGTGAAAACGGGGATCCAGGAAATCAAAGAGCTACTCCACATTGATACAGCACAGTCCTATGATCTCCTGGGTCCTGGACTAAATCCAGGATGACAGGAAAAGAAGAGGAATCAATCTGACACCCCTCTG
>JANLIO010000082.1 GCA_024654265.1 bacterium
GGACTCGTATATGCGCTTGGTGGAAAAATGAGAGGACGAAAACCAACACTCAAAGAATCATTTTCCGTTGGCGGAAAAGCCCTATGGCCTGTTATCGCGCTTAATATCATTATCATCGGGTCCATTTGGATACTCCGCTTCCTCGGATCATTACCTCTTTTCTTCCTCATACAAAATCCAACAACAAGCTCCTTCCTGTTTCACATTGTTTCATTTGGAGCTGTTCTCTTTCTTATCTTCGTTGTTCTCATTGTTGAAATCTTTGCGCTCAATGCCCTTATCCTCCAAGGTGCTCCTCTCAGTGATGCGCTAAAACGAGGAATTGAACTCTTCCGAAAGAATTGGCTCGTTGTCATCGAAACCGCCATTCTTCAAGTCATTATCGCAACAATCATCTGGTTCTTATTTGCCAGTTTGTTTGCTGTCGCGATGCTTCCTGTATTCGTTTTCATCGTGTCAGCTACTATCCTCCACTCCACTGTCTTTCTTACATTCGCAGTTCTCTTTGGCCTCATCGTCCTCTTTGGCGGTCTCTTCGCCTTAAGCGCATTCACGATTCAATTTCAGTATGCGACATGGGTCTCACTCTATCGCAAACTCGGTGAAGGTGGTGTTGTTCCGAAGCTCCATCGATTGTTCCGTAACGTAACCGGGGATACATCCATTTCACAATCTTGAACCGGCACTCACCCCTTATATGGCAAATGCAAAAAACACAAAGGCTCCGTCCATTGAAGACCTCCTGAAAAAAAAGACGGCGGTACAAACAACGCCCCCTTCAACAAAACAAGGCTACGTAGCTGGCGCAACGAAGAAGACGGTTGCCGATGACGAGAAAGAAAAAAAAGGGAAAGCTCGTTTTCAAATGTCAGAAAAAGAAAAACTGGAGGAAAAAATGGGAGACATCGAGTTGCAAGAACTTGAAAAACGGACGCAAGAACGCTCAGCAAAACTTTCCATTCCTTACATCGATTTGGCTGGTTTCCCAATTTCGCCGGAGACCTTGGCGCTTATTCCGGAAAAGGACGCACGTGACACAAAAACGATTGCCTTCCTTCATCAGAACGATGAGCTTAGAATTGCGACAACAAATCCGGGAAGTAAATCCGAAAAGATCGCCAAACAACTCGCTAAAAAAGAAGATGTAAACGTTCAGACGTACATCATCTCTGATCATAGCTTTAAATTAGCCGTAAAACTTTACGCATCGCTCCCTGAAACAAAGGAAGTAATCTACGGTGTTCGCATTGATGAGAAAGAATTGGAACGATTTGAAAAAGAGATTGGAAGTTTTAAGGACATCCAAGACACCATCAACAAAATATCTACGACAGAAATTGTCACACTTCTGATTGGGGCTGGAATTAAAAGTGATGTTTCCGATATTCACGTGGAGGCTGAGGAAAAAGATGTAAAAATACGTTTTCGTATCGATGGCGTCCTCCAAGATGTTGCCAGTCTCAATCGAGATGTATGGGATCAGATGATCAGTCGTCTCAAGCTGATTGCCGGCGCAAAAATTAACGTCGAGGGAGTCCCACAGGATGGTCGAATCACAATCTACCTCCGCGAAGAAAAGCTCGATATTCGTGTTTCTTTCCTTCCAACCGCATATGGTGAATCCGTTGTCATGCGTCTTCTTCGACCAAAATCAATCTCACTTGATTTTGAAAATCTCGGCGTTCGCGGAGATGCATGGGAAAATTTAAAGCGCGAAATTCAACGTCCAAATGGAATGATCGTAACAACCGGACCAACCGGATCTGGAAAAACAACAACGTTGTATGCCATCCTCAAAAAACTGAATACGCCCGAGGTAAAAATCATCACGCTTGAAGACCCGATTGAATACAAACTTGATGGAATTAACCAGAGCCAAATTGATCACGAAAAAAAGTACGATTTTGCGCGTGGCCTTCGGTCCGTTCTTCGCCAAGATCCGGACATCGTTATGGTCGGTGAAATTCGTGACCTTGAAACAGCCGAGATTTCCATTCAAGCCGCGCTCACAGGTCACCTTGTCGTCTCAACACTTCACACAAACTCAGCACCCGCAGCCATCCCCCGTTTTCTCTCCATGGGTGTAAAGCCGTTCCTCTTGGCGCCATCAATTAACGCCGTCATCGGACAACGACTCGTCCGAAGATTGTGCACAACTTGCAAAATAAAGACCGAGCTAAGCGCCTCAATGCTCAAGGAAGTAAAAAATGTGTTAGCCGATCTTCCGGAAAAAACACAAAAAAGTATTGATATGGAGAATCTTGTTTTTTACGGACCTCCTGAAAAAAATACGTGCGCTCTTTGCAAAGGACTTGGCTACAAAGGACGTGTTGGTCTTTATGAAATCATGACGATGACCAAAGAAATTGAAGAGGTGGTATTAAGTGGAAACGTCTCTGAGTATCAAATGACTGACATCGCGAAAAAACAGGGAATGATCACGATGGCGCAGGATGGGTTACTCAAAGCACTTGAAGGCATGACATCTGTCACCGAAGTTCTTCGTGTCGCCGAGATTCAATTGGAAACAGCGGAAGTGCCGGAAGCTCCGGAAGAAGAAACGCCTACAGAAAAAGCACCTGCTGAAGACGCTCCTATTGAATCTGAAGGTGAATAATTTGTTTTGCTCGAGCGTGAATCCACATGGGAATTTTTTCCGGCCATTCAATCACCATGATTGTCCCCGGCTCCAAAAGCTCAGCGTCTAAATCAAGCGCGAGGAGATCACGCTCATCGTCGATTCGATACGCGTCGATATGAACAATTCGTTTTAGGTCAGTACGCCTTGGAATCGCGTACGATCGTACAAGAGAAAACGTCGGACTTTGTGGCGTTTTTTTGACGCCAAGTTCTTTTGCGAGCGCTTGAACAAACGTCGTTTTTCCTGCTCCAAGTGGTCCTTGCAACGTGATGATGTCACCCGCTTTCAACTCCCGAATAAGATCCTTTGCAACCAAACTCCAAGCCTCCACATCTGCAACTTTACAGACTTTCGACTGTACAGACTTTCGATTTGTTATTGTAACGTTTCTCATAAATCCCATTCTGGCTTTGCATCAATCTTTCTCCAATCGTGACGCTCCCCTTTTTGAAGTCGCCACGCGCCAGCAGCCGCAATCATCGCTGCATTATCCGTATGCAATCCACGCGCCGGCGCCATCAAAAAAGTTCTCCCATTTTCATTTCCAATCGCTTGCTTCATCTGAGCATACAGTTCCGAATTTGCGGAAACACCACCAACGATCGTAACGGCTTTTGGTTGATATTCTTGAATTGCGCGGATTGTCTTATGAACCAAAACATCAATAATCGCTTGCTGAACCGACGCGGAAAAATCATCAACCGTTTTCTTCTTTTTTTGCTTGGCGGATGACATTGATTCCCATTCACGACGCACCGCCGTCTTTAAACCGGAAAAACTGAAATCAAAAGAGCGGTCATGCATCATCGGTCGCGGAAAATCGAACGCTATCGGGTTCCCACTTTGTGCGTGTTTCGATATTGCAGGCCCTCCCGGATATCCAAGGCCGATTAATTTCGCCGTCTTATCAAATGCTTCCCCCGCCGCATCATCCCGTGATCGACCAAGGACACGGTACGAACAAAAGTCCTTCATGAGCACAAGCTCGCTGTGTCCACCGGAAACAAGAAGTGTGAGAATTGGGAACACCCAACGACGTCGGTTTTCCGGAACAAGCCATGCAGATGCAAGGTGACCCTCAAGATGATTCACACCAATAATCGAAAGCTCCTTTGCAAACGCGATCGCGCGCCCCGCCTCAATCCCAACACGAAGCGCTGTTGCAAGCCCCGGACCCTGCGTCACCGCAACCGCATCAATCGTCTGCCCCGCCTTTGAGGATAATGCCCGATCAATCAAAGAGACGGTTTCCGCAACATGAAGGCGAGCCGCGACTTCTGGAACCACTCCCCCATATAATGCATGAACATCAATTTGAGAAGCAATATCATGATGAAGTATTTTCACACGCGACCCAACATCAAGAATCGCAACCGACGTTTCGTCGCAACTCGTTTCGATCCCAAGGATTCGATGTGGCATTTTTTCCCTTTTTCCGTAACTCGTCATATACTTTTGAGAGATTATCACACTCCAAGCTCCACGCCTACATATGCCCAAGATAAAAATCCACGTCCTTCAACCAAAGAAAAAACCGCCAAATGTCATTCGATTGAATGTACGAGATATTGAAAAGAAGATCCGAAAGCCTCATGCACCGGCGACAAAGATTCATGCGTCAAAGAAACAATATCAACGAAAATCGAATCGTCCTAAAATGGAAGACGATGTTTAATTTTCATTTTCTCTAAAATACACTATAAGAACATGCAAAGAGATGGAAAAGGAAATGCAAATGAACTACCCCGCCGCAAAGCGGACGGGGTATCAGAGAGCTAGACCAAAAGTTTTTGTTGATGGAGTCGTGTGTACTCCTGTTCACGACCTTGGTT
>JANLIO010000017.1 GCA_024654265.1 bacterium
GAGCTTCCCGATCGCTGAAAAGTCAAGCATTCTGATCACATCGTCTGGTGCGACGTGACGCACAGGAGCCATAACGAGGTGAAGAGATGTGTTCTTCTCAGGAAATGGGTTGACCCACATCCTCCATCCTTGACGTGCGCAAATCACCACGTTTTTTGGACCCAAGGGATCACAGAACAGACAAACGCCCGCACGATACGATTCGATCATGGCCCGAAACTGATCGAGATTACGCGCTCGCGACAACGTGAGAACCTGATCTCTCGTTAAACCTTCGATTTCCGGAATCTCAAGACTCATTTCGTCCCTCTCTATCCGCTATGCAGATGAAATGTTCCACTCAACTTGAGCGCGTGGATCTCAACACGTTATTGGACTCAGGTCAAACCATTGGAATCAATCCCACATTCTAACCTCAATGCACCACTTATTCCCTTCTGTCATTCCGACCGAGGAGGCTTTGCGACAAGTGGAGGAATCCCTTTTCAAATGAATGTTTTGTTTGAAGAGGGATCTCTCCACGGAGTTTACCCCGTATTTCTTAACGGGGGTCGAGATGACAGATAGGATTTTCATTATTCCACATTCCAAATTCTAAATTCCAAATTCCTCCTCTACGATCGAGATGACAGGATGGGGGGCAAGATGACGAGAGATGAAACAAGGATTGAAATACCAAGACCGGTGCATTGCAAACTTGAATTGTCTAATTCCAAATCCTGAAAGTCGCTTATACAATCCGGTATCTTGGCACTGAGCCAAGCCTATTTATGATAATTCTTCGGCTGACCAAATTTAAATTTCCATGCTTCGGTTTCGCCAAGTGCTTTCAGATCCGGCTCAATCAAATGGGCGTGAAGATGAAGCACGCTTGATCCGTAATTTCCGTCGGGTGAGGATCCAAAGCGGATCGCGACTCCACCACCCTCGATCCCACGTTTTTTTGATTCTTCGCTAAACATCCGAATAAGCTCCGCACCGGCCATTGGATCCAGTTCAGAAATGTGTTCAATGTGTGTTTTATGGATAGCGAGAAGTTGATGCTTTATCTTTTCGTACGGCCATTGGTTCTCCGTCAAAAACCAAAACTCCCCTTCTTCCAGAATTGGATTTTTGTGATATTTTTGAAGATTTTCAACACAAAACGGACAATGTCCTTCTTTCTCAATTTCCTCCATTACCCCGCGCTGGTCTTCACGTCGAACAGCGGACATTTGAACAAAACGATTATTCTTTGATTCAGACATATTTAAATGGCAACCGGAATATTCTTGATGCCCGGATGTGGGTCATAGTCTGTAAGCGTAAAATGTTCTTTTCGAAAATCAAAAAAATCTGTGACGCTCGTATCCATTGTCATTGTTGCAAATGGCTTTGGGTCACGCGCCAACATCGTTTGAACCGCATCAACTTGATCAACATAAATATGCGCGTCAGAAAAGCTGTGAACATATTCGTACGGAATTGTCCCCGTTGCATGTGCGATCATCATGAGCAGTGCGCCGTACTCCACCATGTTTGCCGGTACACCAACCGGAACATCAGCGGAACGTTGGAACATGTGAAGCGTAAGCTTATTATCCAGCACACGAAAATGAAGCCACCCATGACACGGCGCAACAACAAC
>JANLIO010000032.1 GCA_024654265.1 bacterium
CAAACAGGCAGGCGACCCCCAAACCCCCGTCCATTAGATTAATAGGTTAGGAGTTTTGAAGGTTTGATGAAACTGGGACACGGGGTGTCCGTTTTTTTAAGGGAGGGATTCTTTCTGTCATCCCGAAAGCATTCGGGATCCCTTTTCTCACTTCCGTCATCCCGAAAGATTTCGGGATCCCTTTTCTCATTTCCGTCATCTCGAGCGTAGTCGAGAGATCCCTTTTCAAAGAAGATTGCTTATAAAAGGGATTCCTCCACGATGGTCGGAATGACGGATGAAAAGCGGTCTCTCCACTCGTCGCAGAGTCTCCTCGGTCGAGATGACAGAAAAGGACGAAAAACTTTCTTCGATACCCCTCTGTATCTCCCCTTCCAAGGGGAGAGTGAGGAGTGAGATGAGGAGTTTCTTTGATCCTGGGTCCCCGGGTTAAACCCGAGGATGACAAGGAAAGAAATGCCATGCTCTACGCTTCGCGCTCTACTGCACGGTTTGCACTCCCCCGCCTCCTGCGATAATAATTCCAAATATTTGTGCGACGATCACATATGAAAGTGCGACGATGACAAGCCCGATCACAGCATTGATTAAAATCTTTTTTGCAGATTCCACATGTTTTGAATCGCCACCCGCAGTGAGATATCGTGCGCCACCCCAAAGAAACATTACAAAGAAAAGCGCACCAGCAATGGAAAGACCCGTTTGTACAACTCTTGAGATAATCATTGGAATACTCGCACCTGCAAATGGATCTGGAAAATTGTACGTATTTGAAACAGCCAACACTGAAGCAGGCATCAGGAGCACGAGGATTGCGGGTAAATATTTACTGTATTTCATAATGTACCTAAATTACGGATTTTTTGGTGGTGGCGTCGCGTATTGAACCGGCGCAGGTTTTGGAGCAATGGACGAACCGCCTGTGAGCGCATCAATCACAAAAGATGTGATTCCGTACGCAAACATGATCATAAGAACCCCAATCACAGCATACTTCATCGTTTCCTGTGCTTTTTTAACACGATCACTTGAACCGGCCGTCATCCACATGATTCCAGCGTAGACAAAAACAAGGAGCGCGGATGCTCCGACAAGTCCGAGAAAAGTTTGAACGACGCGCTTAGCAACCGTGAACAGCGTTGCCCCAGAACCGAGAGGATTAATAAGAGTTGTAGGAGATCCTCCTGTCTGTGGCGCCACAGGCGTGTCGTTTACTGTTTGAAATTGGCCAGGGCCTGAAATACCGGGTGGTTTTAATTTCACACAACAAACCGTCCCTACCGGTGCACCAGCTGTAGCACCTAGATTATGATTTGTTTTCTGGCTCTGTCCAAGATCGCACTGTGCTGCTGTTGTAAAAAACGTGCTTTCTATAAGATCCGGGTTGAGATCTTTTTTTGCGATCTCTGAACATGTCTCTTCCGGAGTCGCGGCATTTGTTTGTAATGGCACAAATAAAAACGCACCCGTTACATACATTGAAATAAAAAGCGCAGAAACGCCTACGGGAATCAATCGAGTTTGTTTAGACATATTAATTCGATTTACAACACAATACATTTGCAGCACCGGGGCAGTACTTAGGATGACACGTTAAATTCTTTTTCTTCACGTCATTTGATATTGCTTGCGGTGTGCTTCCGGAAAGTGTTTGGCATGTAAAACCCGGAAATTCTTCACCGCATGATTTTTTTGCAGATGTCTGTGCCGTCGGAGCTGTAACACCTTGTGATCCTGTGATTGATTGTCCGCCTGTAATGGAATCATTTACGAATCGAACAATTGTCCATGCAGACATCACGAAAAATAATCCGATAAGCGCGCCTTTTAATGCCGCCTTTCCTTTTGTAACACGACCCGACTCGCCAAACGAGAGGAGAAGAAGTGCACCGCCGTACACAAACACAACGAAAAATAATGCAGCGGAAAGACCAAAAAGAAATGTTGCGAAAGCAACGCCCGTTTGGACGATATCATCTAACGTTGCATTTCCGGCTTGAATACGCGCACGAACGTCAGACGGAAGAGCTTTGAAAATACCGCCGGACACACTCCCGCTTTGCGCTCCACCGGTCGAAGATTGCGTTTGCGTGCGACAACATCTATTCTGCTTGCTCCCAAATTCCGCGGGTCCGACCGGACAGTCAAGAGTACCCTCATCTTCCTCACCGGATTCACACGCTTCATTGCAAAATCCACCTTTGTCTGTACACGAATCCCCCGAAGGAACTGCTGAGACGGATGTTTTAAGACGGCAACATGTAGCTGTTGGTGATGGTAAAAATATTCCTTGACAGTCAAGCATCCCGATATCTTCTTCCGTGGCCTTGCAGGAAATATCCGTACAATAACCGCCATTTGCTTTGCAGGTTTGCACTTGAGGCGGTGACGGTGGTGGTGACGACTCTATCCTGCACCCAAAATTAAAATTGCAATCCGTGTATGGACCCGAACATTGTATTTTTGAATTTAATTTCTGCGCGCCCAAACAATACTCTTCCCCAAAGCACTTCCCTCCTAGATCTGCGCACGTTACGGCAGATGCGGAAGGGATACCAAAAATCGCCGCTGATACGAACATGGTTGCGATGGAAGACAAGACAATAAAACGTTCCATGGTTTTAATATTCGATGGTCTGCGAGATTTTTTGCTGTGCGGTACGCACAGCGGTTTGGATTTCTTCCGTGCCTCGTTGCACACTATCAATCATGGATTGAAGTGCTTGTTCCATTGCCGTTGGATCATTCCCACGATACCACGTCTGTGCGGTCAAAGCCTGCGACGCAAACACGCCAACGTCCTCATCCTCATACTGTGCCGGTAGCAACGCCTTCCGTGATGCCGGTCGCTTTACCGTATCAACATATTTCTGCATTTCATCCTGTCCGATCATGAAGTTTAAAAGATTCCACGCAACATCCGTGTTTGTCGATTTTTTGGAGACTGTCCACACCCAGTAGTTCGCAATATTCACAACACGGTTTCCCTCGATCTGTGGAAGTGCTGCGATCCCAAGGTTCATCTTTGGCGCACGCGCTAAAATCGTTGGAACGTGGTAGCTATACCCAAAGAAAAATGCGAGACGCCCCTCAATAAATGCCTCCAAAGAATCCGGCTGATCAGCGTTCCATGTGTAGACTTCTTTATTTGGATTTGCAAAGTCTGTATAAAATGAAATCGCTTGATATGCAGGAGGTTCATTTCGCGAATCCAGTAATTCTTGAGGAATCTGCTGAAAGGCGGGGGTTCCATCATCAAGTGACATCTGTACCCCGTTCTGCATCATGAGCGCTGTCACAATGTCTGTAGAGCGATCGATGTTATACGCCGTTCCCATGGCTGTTCCGTATTGAACGAATTGACCAAGTGTATCTAATTTTACAAGTTTTGGAATCGTCTCTTGCAAGCCTGTCCACGACGAAGGAATAACAGCGATACCTGATGCATTCAATAAATCCTTATTCACAAACATACCGAGCGTATCAACCGAAAGTGGAAGCGCAACAATGCGATCTTCTTTTAATGGTTTATCCGGATCTGTTGAAACATTCACTGATCGAATCGTGTCCGCAACCGCCACATCTGCAAAATCATTCTTATACTGCCGAAGTGTGATGGATTGATTCGTTTCCAGCTGGTACACCTCTGACTTCTTGATCGTTCCCGTAATTCGTCGAACAGCCACGCTTGTCTGAGGTGGCATCGGAGTAATTTTTGGAAGATATTTACCAACCCACGTGTTGTGAATCAAGAAAATATCTGGCCCTCGATCTTCTGCGAATGAATTAACCAATTCCGCTTCGTATTCCTCCAAACGCAAACGTCGATATTTAATCGTCACATTTGGATGAAGGATTCTGTAGTCCTGAAAAACGGCCTGATAGGCATCAACGTCATCAACCACTCCCCACACGTTCAATGTGACGGGTCGTGATGCTTGTTGTGTTGCTGGGCTTACGCCTTTTGTACATCCCTGCCCAACAAAAACAGAGAGCGCGAGTACAGCAATAAATATATTTCGAAGACGTCCGTTGCCCATAGGCTTCTATTGTAGCTTATTTTACCAGACCTTTCAGCATGCGACGCGCATCCTTCTTTAAATCAGGACGCCGAAGCGCTGTATCAACGTTTGCCATGAGCCATCCTAACTTGCTTCCCGTGTCGTGATACACACCATCAAGCACACGCGCATAAAAAGGACGATCCTTCATGAGAGCGGATAATGCGTCCACAAGAAGATACTCTCCACCCTGACCGATTTTCAATGTATCCAACTTTGGAAAAATATCAGGCGTAAGAATATACGCGCCGATTGCAGCAAGTTTTGATGGTGCGCGCTTCGGACCCGGCTTTTCAACAATGCGTTTTACTTTCACGACATTTTTTTCACAAACGTGATCCGGTTCAATAATTCCATACCGAGATGTTCCTTCATCATCTACCGGAATAACACCTAAAACAGGATCTCCGTATTTTTCATACACTTGGATCATCTGCTTCAGACGCGGAACTTTTCCAACAAAAAGTTCGTCTCCGTTCAAAATGGCAAACGGCTCATCGCCAATTAAATGCCGAGCATTTTTAAGCGGGGTCGCTGTCCCGTACGGCCCCTTTTGACGAATATAGATAAAATTCGCCAATTTTCCTATGTCACGAACATCTTCCAATGCTTCTTTTTTCCCCTTTTTTTTCAGCCACGCCTCCAATTCGGAATTATCATCAAAATGATCTTCCACCGAGCGTTTTGCCCATGATGTCACAAGAATAACGTCCTCAATTCCAGCAGCGACCGCCTCTTCCACTACATATTGAATAACGGGTTTATCAATAATAGGGAGCATCTCTTTTGGCATTGCCTTTGTTACAGGCAAAAACCGCGTTCCATACCCAGCAACGGGGATAATGACTTTTCTAATTTTTTGTTTCATACCGCTGTGAAGAATACCACATCGGAAAACTTTTTTTCTATGCCCCGATTCTGAAGTAACATGTGTCGCCATCCTTCATGATGTAATCTTTTCCTTCAATTCGAGTTTTTCCTTTTTCCCGACACGCGACTTCTCCGCCCAATTCAACAAAATCTTTCCAATTCGTCACTTCAACGCGGATAAAACTTTTTTCAAAATCCGTATGAATCTTCCCGGCCGCTTGTGGCGCCTTTGTTCCATCCTCAACCGTCCACGCGCGAGATTCTTTTGGACCAGACGTTAAAAATGTGATGAGTCCAAGCGCCCGATATGCCGCAACAATCAGCCGATCCAACCCAGATTGCGCTTGACCGATTGATTCAAGATATTCCTTTTTTTCTTCGTCGCTCATTGAAGCGAGCTCTGCCTCCATTTTTATTGAGATGGGAATATGCACGCTCTTTTCATCTTGCTGTTCGCTTCCTTCAATCAATTGTTTCTCGCTCACATTCAAAACATGAAGAACCGGCTTCATCGTCAAAAGTGAGTACGTCTTTACAACATGCGCTTCCTCGTCCGTCCATTCCAAATCACGTGCCGAGATTCCTTTTTCTAGCGCCTCATTCAAACGTTGTAAAATACGCACCTCTACTTCCAGCTCTTTTGTTTTTCCGGATTTCATCCTTTTTTGCGTATTCTCCAATCGCTTCAACACATTCTCAAAATCAGCGAGCGCGAGTTCGATATCAATCGTTTCTCGATCGCGAATTGGATCAATATCGCCATCAACATGAATAACATTTGAATCATCAAACGCACGGAGCACATGAGCGATCGCGTCACACTCACGAATGTTCGCCAAAAATTGGTTTCCAAGCCCCTCTCCCTTTGAAGCTCCTTTCACAAGTCCGGCAATATCAACAAACTCGATCGTCGTTGGAATCACCTTTTCAGATTTAGATGTTTCCGCGAGCTGATCGAGTCGTTCATCCGGTACAGCGACCACACCAACATTTGGCTGAATGGTACAAAAGGGGAAATTTGCACAATCCACAGCCTGCTTTGTGATTGCAGAAAAGAGAGTTGATTTCCCAACATTCGGCAATCCAACAATTCCAATTTTCAGTGACATATTTTGCGAGACTACAGGATCTTTCCCTTTATGACAACAACCCAATCCCCGATATCAAGCCTCTTCAGCTCCAGATGAACGAGGGAAGCCCAATCACGATCAGACGCCCACACGCTTCGATGGATCTTTCGGTACTGAAGCGATTTCAAAAACTGCCGGAAAATATTACGTTCCTTTCTATATTTTTCAGGAATATCAAATGACACAATCGTCGCCTCTCCAGGCCGGAGTACAGAAGGTGGATGACGGAAAAGTCTAAGTTGAGTTCCAAGCGTTGTAAGTTGATATGCACGATTATCCGATTCCATCCGTTTTTGGATAATTTTATTCCGCTCCAATCGACGAATGGTAGCACGTATTCTTTGCCGTTCTGCTTCTATCTTCATGGTCCGAAAATCATCCCCATATCTCAGCGCACCCATTGGGTGATACACCGCATCTTCCAACATCTCCATGCCACTCGCAATCGCATCCAATACATCCCACCCCATGTCAGCTCGAATAAACCCAGAAATTGAGCGCAAGGTTTTATGCTGACCTTCGCAAGATCCTCTCCCGTTACTTCTCGTCGCATCAGGCTGTTGAACTTTATCTTCCCCCATACCCTTACACCGCTACACAATTTTAACGATCGTCGCAAGTATGCAACATGTGGATAACAAGATTTTTTTTCAAAATCTATAAAGGCCCGCCTTCGGAAGATCGGGAATACTCAACAATATATTTAAAAAGTCATATTTTCTTTTTGACACTTTCGCTTACTCTACTGCTCCAACTATACGTACGTTAAATTGACGATCGTTATTTTTACGTACGTGTTTTTTTGTATAAAATATTTTTGAGATTGAGTCTTTCTTCTTTTTATTTCAACGATTCGTTGGCTTTGAGTCTTTCTTCTTTTTATTTCAGCGATTCGTTGGCTTTGTGAACAGTTCCCTCATTATAGACCCCGCTATTCGTAACGTAATGCTTCAATCGGGCTTTTTCTTGATGCTTTTTTAGCTGGATATATTCCGAAGATAAGTCCGACGGATGCTGAAACACCCAAGCCGAGAAGGGCTGCTGAAATTGGGAATGTAAAACTCCACGCCCGACCTAATACTTTCGTTAAAACAAGTGAAGCTAAAAAGGATAAAAGAGAACCCATTAAAATACCGATGATCCCACCAAATACAGTTAAAATCACCGACTCTAAAAGAAAGTGCGCTAAAATGTCTGTATTTGTTGCGCCGAGCGCTTTGCGCAAACCAATCTCGCGCGTTCGTTCTGCAACGGAAACCAACATAATATTCATAATGCCGATTCCTCCGACCACAAGTGAAATCGCGGCAACCGATGAGAGCAGGGCTGTAAGCGCTCCTGTGATAACGCCCACCGTTTCCATTGCGTCAGCCTGCGTTGTAGCATGAAAGTCATCCTTATCTGGATCATCAATTCCATGAAGCTCTCGTAATGTAAGCTCGATATCGCGAACGACTCGTGGCACAGAATCTTCATCTATTGCACGTGCAAAAAGCGCACCAAAGTGACTGGTTCCCGTAATATATTGTTGTGCCGTGGTGTATGGAATTAACACCATGTGATCAACGTCCAAAAAACCAACCTGCCCCTTTGGATGGATTGTCCCAATAACCATATACGATCGTCCATTCATTTTGATCCGCTCGCCCACGGCATCAGACTCGCCAAATAATTTTATTTTTACTTCTGACCCAAGAACAGCAACGCTCGTGTGATTCCGAATATCATCTTCCCGAAGAAGGTCTCCATCATCTGCATAGATATCAAGAACATTTGCGATCTCTACAGAAGAACCAAGGATATTTGTTCTGCTGATTTCATTTTCATAATTCACAGGAACAACCTGAATAACCATTGGCGCGACATATTCTAGCCCCTGAACATTTGCCGAATTCATCAATGCATCTAACTCGCGCTGTTTCAAAGAGTCTGTGTACATTTCTGAAAAATCCGCTGGGCCATGAGGCTCACGACCCGGTTCAATGATAATCGTACGCGAACCAAGTCCTTGGATCTGACTCAGAATAAGATCCTGTGCGCCTTGCCCGATGGAGACAACAATTATAATTGCCGTAATGCCGATCACAATACCCAAAATAGTCAGCATTGTGCGTGACATGTTGGTTCGTAGGCCTCGATATGAAGCTTTGATTCGATCGGATAAACGCATATTATTTTTCGTACCCCTCTTTTGCAAAACGTCGATGTTCAACTTTTACGTCACTTTCAAGTTGCCCATCGCGAACAGATAAAATTCGTTCCGCGTGTTCTGCCGTGCTTTGCTCGTGTGTGATTAAGATAATTGTGTGCCCATGTTCTGAATGCAATTTCTGAAGAAATTCAAGGACCACACGTCCAGAAGCTGAATCTAAATTTCCAGTTGGTTCATCTGCGAAGATAATATCGGGCGTATTCACAAGCGCCCGCGCAATGGCAACACGCTGTTTTTCACCGCCAGAAAGAACCGAACAGTCATGATGAATACGGGAGGAAAGTCCAACGAGACGAATCGCCTTTAACGCCATTTTTTCTCTTTCTTTTTTCCCAATTCCCGCGTACACAAGTGGAAGAGCGACGTTTTCCAATACATCCGTGCGTGGCAAAAGATTAAAGGATTGAAATACGAATCCCATCTTTTGATTTCGTAATTTCGCAATCTCATCCGGCTCGTATTGATCTCCACTTTTTCCATTGTACCGATACGTTCCGCTTGTTTGTCCATCAAGAAATCCAAGGACATGCAATAACGTCGATTTTCCAGAGCCACTCGGTCCCATGATTGCAACAAACTCTCCCTCTTGAATATCAAATGACACGTCGGACAGTGCCCGCGTGCCATCTGGATATGCTTTTACGATATTTCGTGCTTCGATGAGAGCCATTTTATTCTTCAATAAACCGAATCACGACGTCCCCCTCAGAAAGACCTTCTACGATTTCTACAAATCCATCTGATCCACGAAGACCGGTAACAACCGTGACATCAACCGGAACTCCATCACGAAGTACGCGTACAATCTGTAATCCATCTTTTCGAATAATGGCACGTTGCGGTACGGCGAGAACGTTTTCCCGTGTCTCGCCTTGCACGTCTACGTTTGCGGTCATGCCAGAACGAACACGTGCATCATTTTCATCAAAACGGAAAATGGCACGATACGTCGCAACACCATCAAGCATGGTTTCTGCCGGATCAATTTGAACGACGACCGCCATAAACGCGACATCACGTCCATATGCATCAAGTGTAATCTCAGCCGTGTTCCCAACCGTAACCTTTGTAATATCTACTTCAGGAATAAATGATTCGACCTCCATTCCATCAGCCGTCATCACACGAACAGCAAGGCTCCCAGCAGGAACAATTTCGCCAACATGCGCTTCAACAGCCGTGACAATACCATCGATCGGTGAAGCGAGTGTCTGTTTTTTTAACCGAATTTTTCGCTCCTGAACAGTAGCCACCGCTTGTCGAATCACAGCACGCTGAACCGAAATATTCGCTTCGGCTTGACTAACGTATGCCTCTTGAACCGCAATTTCTTCCGTGCGCGTTCCTGCACGTTTTAAGTCCAACTCTGCTCGCGCCGATGCCAATGCGCGCTCTGCATCATACACAGATGCATCTGCTCCATCGATCTGTGTTTCATTTTGAATATTCTGTGAAAGGATCACGCGCTCACGTGCGTCCAATGCATTGTAGGTTGCGATCATGTTGGCACGTGCCGATGATGCACCCGCCCGATATCCATCAAGTATTGTTGTATCTTCTCCAACCGAGGCATTCGTCACATCCAGAACACGACTTAAAAAGTCGCGAATAATCAGAACATCCGCCTTTGCATCTCGCAATGCATTTGATCGTGACAATCGATCTGCGCCAATAGTTTTCGACAATTCCTCAAGGTGCAGATACGCACTATGCGCACGAAAATATCGATTTTCTGCATCGATCTCTGCTGAAAAATCAGTATTTAAAAATGAAATCTGCGGAGAAGAGGAACCCGTGTCGTTAAAGATGCCTCGTATTTTATTTTGAAAAGCATCATCTGCCTGCACAGACGCGTCATTCACGAGAACCGGAATTTCCGCATACGCGTTTGTGACATCCGACTCTGATTGCGCGACAACATTTTCACGTGCATTTCTTGCGCTCGCTAACGTTTGTTCCGCGCGATTCACGGCAAGCTCCGCGATATATATTTCCTGCGTTCGATATCCACTTCGAAGTTGATCTAACTTCACGCGTTGAATTTTCAGTGCGGAATTTAACTGCGCGAGCTGAGCTTCTGCACTTGATTGTGACGCTTCCGCCTGAGCGACTTGGCTCGCAGAACTTTCATTCTGAAGTGCGACAAGCGACTGTCCGTGCGCAACAACATCCCCAACCGCAACATACACAGATGCAACCGTACCACCTTCCTCAAACGCGAGATCAACTTGTTCACGTGATTTTACTCGACCTGTCACACCAATTTCCTGCACCACGTTTTGTGGAGCAAGCGTCAATGTATCGTAAACCGGTCCTGTATCTGACGTGTGAAATACGGCGTACACAATACCGGCACCCAAAAGAAGAATAACTGGGATTAAAACTGTTTTATGAAATAATCGACGACGCTTTTTCTGTTTTGGTACTTCCATGATCGGATGACTCTCTTCCCCCGTTTGAAGATGTGCCATGTCTGTTGTTTGTATGGTCATATTGATGCCCGCTTTCTCATATTTACCCTGTTTTGTCAATAAAAAAACCCCGCTCAGACCGTATGCTGAAGCGGGGTGTTCGGGGACACTCAGTAGGTGAGCGTCTCCGTTCCGACGAGATCCTCTACGAGCAAATCCGCTGTCCAATCAACGGATGAATCGAGAAACCCTGTCTCGTCGTGGTGCGGAACCTCTGAGAGATCCGACCACAAAAAGTACGGCCGAGCACCCGAGTAGGGCAGATATGGCTCACCATCAAACTCCAAGCCATCCTTGGGGATGAAGAAGAGTGGCGATTCACCTCTCGTGACCTTCCCCGTCGTCACCAGTGGGTCCAACAACGGATCTGATTTCGGGTCGGTACGCAAGAAAGAGAGGGTGATTGCGTCTCCCTCTTTTGCATCCAAAACGTCTCCTGAGAGGGTGTACTCCGACACTTTCGGTGAAACGAGTTCCTCGATCTTCCAACTGATGAACACGTTTCCGGCCGTGAACGATGACTCGACCATTGAACCGTTGCACACGAAGTCGTCTGAACAGACCAATACGTCATACGTGCCCAAAGGGACATCCTGTGCGTCCTTCTTAAGCCGTAGCTTCTGGACTCCAAACCCACCCTTCTTCTCCACGTGAAAAGCAATTTGGTGGATCGCGACGCTCAGGGTCGCATCGATGTTGGCGACCGGATCGCTTGAAATGGCCCAGGAGAAAAAATCTATCGAACCCGGCTTCAGCGAGTTTGATGCAAGCTGAAGTTTTTTGATGATCGGCTTACTCTTCCGAACCACCATGGGCGATGGATCCGACGTGCAGACCGGTCGCAAAACTTCGGATTCGTCCGTCTGAAGACGGTACGATGAAAGTGCGAGCACAGGAGAGTGGCCACTGCGAGATACGCCGTGCCACTTTCCACCCGCCGAAGCGCTCGATTTCACTGGAGCGACCTTTGCCCACATCTCCATCGTTGCACTCGTTCCTGCAGGGATAACAATGTTTTCGCCCATCCCTCCGGAGAGAATGAATGTCGATCCCTCGACCTTAGAGCCGAAGAGCAAGATCGCGCCCCCCGCCCCAAGCGCGACTTCACTGAAGTCGGCGACATCGCCCTCTGGATGTATCTGCGAGATCTCCGCGTACACAATCTTTCTGTCTACACCGTCTGCGGACACGGTATATCGTGCAACCTCCTCCCAGCCCTTGCCTGCAACAAGGATTCGGCTTTTTGGGGTTATGGACGAGAGTTGGATGTCCAACGCCTTGTCCGGGCAACCCGCGGGCGGAACGTCTGGCATACCGCCCATTCCGCCTGAACTCGTTTGAGTCGACGTCGAACTAGACGTCGTTGTCGACTTGCTGGTACTCGACGGATCGCCGTCGATGATCGCAATCCCGCCACACGCCGTGGCGAGCAGAAAAATCAAAAAGAAATACTTTTGCACTTGAACCTCCTATTTGCTGTTTTTGTCTTTCGAAGAGCTCTTGATTTCGTCAAAAATGAATCTGACGACTCGAGATGATACTAGTATAAAATATGCTTTTTGTCAAGCTTGCTTAGCATATCGCACATTTCACTCTTCGTTTCACATTTATTTTTCATTGACCACTCTGAAAAAATATGGCATCTTTCCGCCACTGGGGCCCTTAGCTCAGCTGGCTAGAGCGCTTCCATGGCATGGAAGAGGCCAAGGGTTCGAATCCCTTAGGGTCCACCAATTAAAAAATCCCCACGCGGGGATTTTTTAATTGGTAGTCATTATACAAAAAAATTTGGAGGGGTTTGGGGAGGAATCCTCCGCTTGCTCCGCTGTTTTCTTTTGGCGAAATTCGGGCGGGCTTCAATTATGGATAAGTTTCAATATCTTTTAATCTCGGATATAAAATTGCATCTTTAATATCATCACGACATAAAATCCAAGTAATAAATCTTTCTATTCCCAAACCAAAACCGGAAGTCGTTTTATAATCTGGAAGTTTTCGTAAATTCATATACCATTCATATGGCTCTAAATATATATTTTGTCTAGTTAATGAATCCACCATCTCTTGATAATTATCCTGTCTTTGACC
>JANLIO010000038.1 GCA_024654265.1 bacterium
GGGTCGGCTGAACTCGTTCAACGCTATCGCTAGATCACTCAAACAGGCAGGCGACCCCCAAACCCCTGTCCATTAGATTAATAGGTTAGGAGTTTTGAAACTTTTATGAAACTGGGACACGGGGTGTCCGTTTTTTTGGGAAAAGAAAAGAACGGTAGGAAGATGTTATTAAAAAGTATCTATGCATAAAAAAGAGTAGCCCTCGCTCTAGATAACGCGGATATACAAGCGTCGCACAAGATACCTTTTACGACACATGAGTCTAAAATAAGCCTTTACCGTGCATAGCCAGTAACTCGTATATCTACATAAACAAATCCCCATATCAGCTACGAGCTACAAAATACCAACTACCAATCCTTTTACCAGCTACAAGTTTAAATTCATTTCACAAAAATCTTTCCCGGTACTCGAACATCTATATATTCACGTATTACTGGATTTTCGGCTGTACGTAGATACGTCTCATATGCGCCAACCTGATCATCTATAGGCCTTGAGATATCAATGCGCAGTTCATATTTATCAGGCATGATATAGCGCGCCAAATGAGCCGTAGGATCCTCTATTTTCATAAAGTAGGTATCAGCACCCCTTGAAATTAAAATACGGGCATTTTGGATCCACGTTTGAATGACGCTTGCATCAGCGATTTGAAATCCTGGCGCTGGTGGCTCATCTGTAGGCATTTGAATAACAGGTAGTGAATCAGCGGTAAGAAATGTACGAACGGCAATATGATCCATGGCAGAAGAAAGAACGTCACCTTCAGCGTACCCGGTAACAACACCGTTTGTATCAACAAGGAGATATTGATCGTTGGTAACCAAAACAACACTTCTTTGGCGCTCTTCAATCTTGAGTCGTAAAATGTTGGGATAGGATTTATCCACAGTGACTGATTCTGCGAACAAACGCTCCCTTAATCGATCTTCCAACCTCTTCTCATCCAACAGTAAAATATTGGTACGGTTCCACGGACGATGTTTACTTTGCTCATCAAGTGCATCTGCCACTTCCCTATCCACGTCTCCCCTCTCCAAAGATCTTAGCCCATCAATCTGAATTTCATTTGCATCAAAAAAACCGGATTGTAAAACAAACCAAGCCGACGCAATCAAAAAAAATGAAATGACTAAAAGCACAGCCGTCGTTTTTCCCGACTGTTCCCTCACTTCCCTCTCCCCCCGATACATCCCTCGCTTTACTGGCATGCCTAGATAGTAGCAAACCCTCCCCACCTTCGCATCACCCTCTATGGACATTCGATGTCCATCTAAAAAACGCCTAAATATTCGGAGTAAGATTCTCTATTCTTCCCATCCGTCATCTCGACCGTAGTGGAGAGATCCCTTTTTTAAGATAAATAATTTATTTAAAAAGAGATCTCTCCACTTGTCGCAAAGCCTTCTCGGTCGGAATGACGATAAAAAACTCTGGATTCTTTATTTAGATACTACTCTCGGAAGGAGTGGATTTATTCTTGTTACGATTTCATAATTGATTGTTCCAACGATGTTTGCCATTTCTTCGGCTGAGATCTCCTCCTTCCCCTGCTTCCCAATCAATACAACCTCATCTTCCATTTTCACTCCTTTGACTCCAGAAACATCAACCATGCACATATTCATACAAATACGACCAACGATCTTGCACCGTTTTCCGCGAATAAGAACGGCTCCTTTGTTGGATAAATGTCGATCAAATCCATCGTAATACCCTACTGGGATCACCGCGATCTTTGAATTTTTTTTCACAACCTCGCTACACCCATACCCAACCGCTGTTCCTTTTTTTACGTCTTTGACTTGAGCGACAACTGTTTTCCATGTGAGTACGGGATGAAGGATAATGTCCCCACCCGTGCGTCGTAAAATACTATTCTTTGTAGAAGGAGAGGACCAAAGTCCGTACAACGAAATACCAAGACGAACCATGTCAAAATGTGCTTCCGGCAATCGAAGAATTCCTGCGCTACATGCGGTATGCCGAAGTTTTGGTTCAATTCCCTCATGTTTTAAAATCGCCAACCCTTCGTTAAATAGAGTGATCTGTTTTTTCGCAAACGCCGTCCCCTCCTCCACATCCGCAAAGTGCGTATACGCCCCTTCTACTTCGATATTCCCAGCCCTCTTGATCGCCCGCGTCAACTCACGCAATTCTTCCCCCGCCACCCCTTGTCGGTTTGTCCCCGCCTCGATTTTAATATGTACCTTTATCGGATGTCCGACATCCGATAAAGCCTTGAGACTGCGAATAATTTCCGAGTTATAAACAACAAAAGAGAGATTATGCTGGATTAATTCACGCAAACGCATTTTCGGCGTGTACCCCATCACCAAAATCGGATGTCGGACATCCGATTTACGGAGAGCGATGCCTTCATCTACTGAGTCAACACCGAACC
This sequence comes from bacterium, assembly GCA_024654265.1. Taxonomy (GTDB): domain Bacteria; phylum Patescibacteriota; class Patescibacteriia; order 2-12-FULL-60-25; family 2-12-FULL-60-25; genus JANLIO01. Next base: position 2,408 of record JANLIO010000038.1, read on the forward strand.
AATCGACGTTCTTATGTACGATACTTGCGACCTCAGTGAGCCCGTGTCCGTACGCGTTCGACTTCAAAACGGTCATCAAATTTACCTTATACTGAGAATCCGTATCAATAACGGTACGAAAAACGCCGACATTGTGCGTCAGCGCCTTTTTTGAAATTTCAACCCACGATTTTGAAGGCTTCATTTCTTGATTGTAGCAAATCCTGTGTAGGGTTGTAATATCTCCGGAATCGAAATGCTTCCGTCTGCATTTTGATTATTTTCAAGAATCGCAATCAACGCACGTGGCGTTGCCGACATTGTCCCGTTCAATGTATGCGCGTACACCCTTTCTCCATTTGTTTTCTTGACCTGAATCCCCAAGCCACGCGCCTGGTACTCATCGCAATTTGAGGCAGATGTCACTTCACCATATCCGCCCTCTCCGCCATTCCGTGTCCACATCCATGCCTCAATGTCATACCGCCGATAATCTGATCCACCCAGATCGCCGGTGCAACAATCAACCACGCGATACGGCACGTTCAAACTCTTCCAAAACGCTTCCTCCAAACGAACAAATTCTTCCAGCAATCCCTCAGACTGCTCCGGAAGCGCGTATGTAAATAATTCCACCTTTGCGAATTGATGAACTCGATACAAGCCAGATGACTCACGTCCGTATGAACCGGATTCCGTACGGAAACAGTGAGAAAATCCAACATATTTCTTTGGAAGATCCTCCTCAGAAAGTGTCTCCTTCATGTGATATCCGAGAAGTGGAATCTCTGCGGTGCCGATCAATGCAAGATCCTCACCCTCAACAAAATACACCTGTGTCTCCGGACCGCGCGGTAAGAATCCTTTCCCAACCAAAACCTCTTCGCGCGCCATCTCGGGAACCGTCATAAACTCAAATCCTTCCTTCATTGCAAAATCAATCGCGTACCGCAACACCGCTTGCTCGAGGATGGCAAGTTCATTTTTCAAAAAATAAAATTTGCTCCCCGCGACTTTTGCGCCTCGTTCAAAATCAATTAAATGCCCGACAAGTTCTTCGTGTGTTTTTCCTTGTTTCGCAATTTTCCCCGCCTTTCGAATTTCAACGTTCTGCTCATCTGTTCCACCGATCGGTGTGTCAAGATGCGTGCGATTCGGAATTCGATGTAACAGCGATGCCCATTCAACTTCCGTTTTCTTTAGCGTCTCTTCTTCCTTTGTTAATTTTTCTTTCAACGCTTTTCCCTCTTCAATCTTTGAACTCCGATCTTCGACATCCTTATCCTTCATCGCATCAGCAATTGCATTTCGTTTTGCACGGATATCTTCAACCGTCTTTAATTGCTTCGCGCGCTTTTCATCCAACTCGAGAAACGCATCAATATCAACAGATACCTGTCGCGACTGTGCGTTCACTTTTACGGCTTCAACATTTTCCCGAATATATTTTGGATCAAGCATATGTTTATTTAAAGTGGGATTCCTTCTTCATCCGGGTCATCATCTTCTTGAAAACCTTCAGACGTAACACGAGCTCCACGTAAGAGTGATGATTTAAATGTATTTTCGAAAAACGGTTCACAGCGAACAATGGTGGCCGCAACTCCACGACGCGCAAGTTCAATATCTAAATTTTCAGTAAAAGCTTCCTGGTCGTACCCAAGACAGATCACGTCTGGCTGAATATCCTCGATGATTCGATATTTATCATCCTCGTGGCCAAAGACCGCTTCATCAACATACGCGTGTGCCTCAACGGTTTCAAGCCGTTCTGTCTCATTCATGCTTGGAAGATCTCCCTTCACATCCATCACCGTCACGTCGCGCGCGATCACAACGACAAGTCGATCTCCGTGTTCGCGTGCTTGTCGAAAATAATCTTCGTGCCCGGAATGGAGCGTGTCGAATGTTCCAAAACACATTACAGTTGTTGTCATACTTTTTTATTTATTTTCTTCTCCTTCCGACTCTGCGCGTCCGGCAGGTCGTAAGGTCGGAAACAATATCACGTCTTTAATATTGTGCACATTTGCCAGAAGAGAGACGAACCTGTCAACCCCCATCCCCCACCCCGCGGTCGGTGGCATTCCGTGTGCAAGCGATGTCAGAAACGCATCATCGATCTGTTGCGCTTCATCATCCCCTGCTTCGCGAAGAGCTTGCTGATCTTCAAATCGCGTTCGCTGATCTTCAGGATCATTTAATTCTGAGTACGCTTTCAACATCTCCATCCCCGCAACAATAAGTTGGAATCGTTCAACGAAACGCGGATCTGTTTCCGAACGTTTTGCGAGTGGTTCCATCTCAATCGGATAATCGATGATAAAGATTGGTTGAACTTGTTTTGCTCGTACCGTTTCTTTATATAACTCATCGTATAATTTGCCAAGCCCCGCCGTTTTGTAGTCCACGTCAATCTTTAATGCTTTCATTTTTTTCACAAGATCATCTTGTGACGTTTCTCGAATATCAATTCCGCATGCCGTGCGGATCGCATCAGCAAAAGAGACACGTGCCCATGGCGCAGAGAAATCAATTTCAACGTCGCCGTACACAACCGTCAACGATTCGTTCACTTCTTGAATGACGCGTTTTAAATACATCTCCGTAAAATCCATCAAGCCTTTGTAATCTTGATACGCCCAATAAAATTCCAGTGATGTAAATTCAGGATTATGCGATCGATCAATTCCTTCATTCCGAAATTGACGTCCGATCTCAAACACTTTTTCGTATCCGCCAACAATAAGTCGCTTCAAAAAGAGTTCCGGTGCAATACGAAGATAAAAATCGACATCTAACGCATTGTGATGTGTGACAAATGGTCGAGCCGTTCCACCACCTGGGATCGCTTGAAGAATCGGCGTTTCAACTTCTTCAAATCCGTCATCTTCAAGAAGTCGGCGAAGGGAGCGAATGACTGCAGAACGTTTCTTGAAAATTGCGCGTACGTCTGCGCTTGAAAGAAGATCCAATTCGCGAAACCGATATCGCTGTTCAACATCCTGCAAACCATGCCATTTTTCCGGAAGCGGTAACAACGCTTTTGTTAAAATTTGCCACGAGGAGACCTTTAGACTCTTCTCCCCACGCCTTGTTTGCATGAGTATTCCCGTTGCTTCAATCACATCAGCGGGATCCAACAAATCACGAAACATCGTAAATGTATCCACATCAACGTCATCTTCTTTTAAGAGAAGTTGGATTGATCCGGTCGCATCCTGCAAATCCGCAAAAATCATGCCACCGTGCACACGAGTCACCATCACTCGACCGGCGAGTGTCACAATCTGACCAGACTGCTCCCATGATGCGAACGCAGCAATACTCTCGCCACACGTTGCCGTGCGATGCGATTCAGCCGGGTACGGATTTATCCCCGCCTCTTTAAATATATCTCTTTTTTGTTTTCGTATTTCTTCTTCTTTTGGTACGGACATATTTTTTTTAAAAAAGAATTTGGAATATATCTGTCATCCTCGGGTTTAACCCGGGGATCCAGAATCAAAGGGGGTGTGGAATTTAGAATGTAGAATTTAGAATATTCTGTCATCTCGACCTTCTCCCCTGTCATCCCGAAAGCATTCGGGATCCCTTTGTGCCTTCCCGTCATCTCGAGCACAGTCGAGAGATCCCTTTTCAAAGAAGATTTGTTTTGAAAAGGGATCTCTCCACTCGTCGCAGAGCCTCCTCAGTCGAGATGACGGATGAAAAGGGATCTCTCCACTCGTCGCAGAGGCCTCCTCAGTCGAGATGACGGGAAATTTCGTCGTAGAGCCTCCCTACGAAATGGCAATAATCTTCCAGTCTCGTGTTCCGCCCGGTGTTTCTACAGTAACAACATCCCCTACTTTGTGGCCAATGAACGACTCCCCAAGCGGTGATTCATTTGAAATTTTTCCTTCCAACGGATCTGTTTCATCCACGCCAACAATGGTGTATTTTTTCTTTTCACCGCGTGTTTCAACTTCAATCGTGCAACCAATCTGCACCGTGTCTCCGCCACCTGTCTCTGTGATGATTGATGCATTTTTTAAAATGTTCCCGATTTCAAGAACACGCCCTTCAACAAACGCGAGCTGATTCTTCGCCTCATGATATTCTGCATTTTCTGAAAGATCGCCCAATGCTTTTGCATTCTCAATTTTATCGGCAATTTCACGGCGTTTCACCAATTTTAAATCTTTCAATTCTGCTTCCAACTTTTCTTTTCCTTCCGCGCTTAGGTAATGTGTTTGCATAGAAAAATGAATAATAGTTCGAGGGCTTGGAAGATAAAAATTAAAAGTTTCCAAACGATTACGTCGAATATAGAAAGGTACGGCTAAACTGTCAATGTTTTACAAAATATTTTAGATTCTACTCTGCTTCAGTTTCCTTCTGATTTCGTATTCGAAGCCATTCCCATAAAATATCCCGCGCAACCGGAACGGCGGTCACAGATCCTTCCTCACCCTCTTCGATCAGAACAGTCACGACAATTTCAGGATCATTAAATGGCGCAAACGCCGTAAACCATGCGTGGTTCTCACGATCAGCCCGCCACTGCGCCGTTCCCGTCTTTCCTGAGACCGGCACGGGGAATCCAGCGAGTGCTCGGCCAGAACCGTAGACGACCGTTTCCCGCATCCCTTGGCGTACGGTTGCCACTGACAATTCAGATGCGATCCTATCTCCCTGCGCCCCGTCTGCCAAACACTCAGCCTCCTGCTCCCCGCATCCAGTGCTTTTTACAAAATGCGGAGTAACTGCGTACCCTCCATTCGCGACTTCAGCGGTCATCCTCGCGATTTGCAAAGGTGTCACCAATAAATCACCCTGCCCAATCGACAAGTTATACGTGTCACCGATAAACCACCCCTCCCCCTTTGTTTCTAATTTCCACTGCTGTGATGGGACAAAGCCGGAAAGCTCTCCGGGAACATCCAAACCCGTTTGAGCGCCAAATCCAAACGCGCGAAACCACGACGTTAATCGATCAACGCCAAGACCGACAAAGTCCTGATACCCACCACCAACATAATAGAAAAATGTATTCACAGACCACGCAATTGCAAAACGAACATTTGTCATTCCGTGTCCACCCGCCTTCCAATCCGGAAAAAACCAAGGTCCAATCTGGATCCCACCAACAGAGAATACCGATGTTTTCGGTGTCACGATTCCCTCCTCGAGTGCAGCCACGGCAACAACCGGCTTAATCGTTGATCCTGACGGATATGTTCCTGCCCATGCGCGCGGAAGAAGCGGATGACTTTCATCTTGAATAAGACGCGCGTATTCCGTGCTTGAAACTTGCCCTGAAAAAAAATTGTTATCGTATGCGGGCAAAGAAACCACGGCGAGAATTGATCCGTCACGTGGATCAAGCGCGATTGCCACTCCCCGTTTTACATTCCGATTGGCCAACACCTTTTTAAGCGACTCTTCAGCCATCTTTTGTAGTTGAAAATCTAACGTGAGATATAAATCTTCACCATCAATTGGTAAACGCTCTTCAACGGTTGCTGTAATCTGATGTTTTGAATCCACTTCAAAAATTCGCGCACCAGGTGTTCCGCGCAATGTTGATTCGTTTGAAGATTCGATCCCCGTTTTCCCAATTCCATCCACTTGGCGATATCCCTCTGCGCGATGTTCTGCAAGTTCTTTTGGATTTACAAGCCCGACATATCCCAAAATATGAGAGAGACTTATAAACTCATTCGAATACGCATACTTACGCTTATGCCCGACAACAACATCAATCGCTGGATAGGTTGATGCGAGAATTTGAATGGAAATTGCTTGTTCGTATGGAATATCTCGTTGGATAAGGACATGATCCTCATTGATATCCGCATCATCGAGATCGTGTTGAACATCTTCAATCGACATTCCGATTTCACGACCAAGCGCGCCAAGAACCTCACCCATTTCCGCCGGATCAAGAGGAAGAAAGCGTCGGAGAAGGAGAACGTCGAATGATGGCGTATTTTCCGCCAAAATGACGCCGTTCCGATCACGAATAAGCCCACGTCGCGCCGGCAGAATCTCCGTTCGTAATCTGTTTCCTTCAGCACGCGCTAAATGAGAGTCATACTCCCACACCTGAATCCACCCTGCTCGTACAACAAGCAGAGCAATTAAAAATCCGATTGTAAGCTGAACGAGAAAAAAACGTCTCCGCGGAATCGGGTCACCAACACGCATTGCTGTATCTGCGATCGATGAAATATCCTCCTCATACAAAACCTCGTGTCGAATCGACGACGACGAATCAAGGTCCAGCTCCAAGCCGTACTCCCCTTCTTTTCTCCATAAAAACGGATCTCGCATAGGCTATCGATGACGTGTACGCGGAACAATAAGAAATCGTTTGGTGAAAAAAACAAAGAAAGCAAAACCAAGGGCAACAAATGCGGTATCCCAAGCCATCACTCTTCCAACGGACTCAAGCGATGGAACATGAATTGTCGATCGAAATAAAAGAGCAACAATCAAACTCGCAACAGCAATCCAAATCCAATCAAACATTCGCGTCAACAAAACAAGTGTAATGCTCGCGTACACAGATCGATTTGTCAGAACGTGCGCGTTGAGAGTCATCATCATCATTGTAAGGAGAAGGAAACGTCCAACCGCAAAAAACGTACCGCCCGTTGAATACAGATCCAGTAAAAATCCGGAAACTCCGGCAACGATAAATGCAGAATTTCTCTTTTCAATTGCGACCAGTAAAACAAGAATACCCAGAATCGGATGAAACGCATTCCACGGCATGGGTAAAAACGGCGCAACACTCACCTCATACAATGCGACGAGCATTGCAATAAGGATCATGCCAATGATTCGGAGTGGTTTCATTGATTTGCAGATTCAGGTCGAAGCGCGCTGGAACGAAGGACAAGAACAAGATCAAGACCTTCGATTCGAAGAAGCGGTTCAATCGACGCGTGTTTAAATGGATCTGTTTGCTGACCTTCAACCGTATTGATTAATCCAATCGGAAGATTTGCCGGAATTTTTTCCTCTGTTCCGGCTGTCACGATAATGTCGTCGGGGTTTAGCTCAATCTGTTGCGGAATCAAAGTGAGATTTGCTGTGCCGTTTCCCCTCCCCTCGATCACACCGATAAGCGCATGACGCCCAGCTGTTGATGCGGCAATTCGACTCTGCTCATCAGAAACAAGCGTGATGCGAGAAATGCGAGGCTGAAGCTCGGTAATCTTTCCAACGAACAAACCGCCCTCAGCAACAACCGCCATCCCAACTTCAAGCCCGTCGCGCGATCCTCTATCAATTAAAACTTCAACGCGCCCTTCATCCGAACTTCGCGAGATGATGCGAGCGGGAACAAAGTCATAATCAGATTCATCTTCAAACTCCAACATGGCGCGCAACGATCGATTCTCCTCTTCAAGCGCGCGGAGCCGAACATAATCGACAACTGCCGAATCTAAACGCGCGCGTAAATCGACATTTTGTTCGGTTAATTCTGAAATCTCAAGCGGACGCGACAACCATGTTCCTATCCCTCTTCCCGCAGAAGAGAAGCTTCGCGCAATCGGAACCGTTATTGCGCGAGATATATTTTGGAACGGCGCCAACAACCCGGTAACATTCGCAACGGCGAGAAGCGCGAGAATCAATCCCACGATAACAATCAATCGGCGTGACATAGAGTTAGAGGAAGTTGGAATATATCTGTCATCCTCGGGTTTAACCCGGGGATCCAGAATCAAAGGAGATGTGGAATTTAGAATTTGGAATGTGGAATTTGGAATGTTTGATTCAACCGTAGGGACATTCCTTATGGTTGTCCTTTAGATAAGATCAACCCTCCCGATAGCTTTCGGAAAGAGCGGGGAGGTTTTTTTCGATTCCCCACTGTATCTCCCCTTCCAAGGGGAGAGGGAGGAGTGAGATGAGGAGTTTCTTTCTTAAACCACCCTGTCGTCCATTGGGAGAGCGACATCTCGGAGGAGGTTTGCGTTTTCAAGCAACATGCCAGTTCCACGCGCGACCGCGGTCAAAGGATCTTCAGCAATTCGCACGCTGAGCCCAGTTCCTTCAGCAATTGCGCTATCTAATCCACGCAACATCGCGCCACCTCCCGCAAGATAAATACCGTTCCGATAAATATCGGCGACCAATTCCGGCGGTGTAATTTCTAAAATGGATTTGATGTGTTCGATAATTGATTTTACGGAGCGCGCTAATGATTCGCGAATCTGAGCGTCGCTTACCATCATTTCGCGCGGGAGCCCTGACAAAAGATCTCGTCCACGCATTGGCGCTGTACGTATTTCTTCATCAGATAACGCAGAACCAATAATTATTTTTAGATCTTCCGCCACCTTTTCACCCAACAAGAGGTTAAAAACATCACGCGCGTATTGAACGATATTTCGGTTCATCTCATCACCAGCAATTGGAATCGACTTTGACGTGACAACGCCGTTTAGCGAGATCACGGCGATTTCCGTTGTTCCGCCACCAATGTCAACAATCATATTTCCAACCGGTTCAGAAATCGGCAGTCCAACTCCAATCGCCGCCGCAATTGGCTCTTCAACCACGTGTACCTCATGCGCTCCTGCCGCCAAAACAGCGTCTCCTACCGCTTTGCGCTCTACTTCGGTTACATCGAGTGGCACACCAACGACAACACGAGGGCGGGTCAAGATTGACGAGCTCTCGCGATGAACTTTTTCAAAAAAATACCGAAGCATTTTTTCCGTCACTTCAAAATCTGCAATAATCCCTCGTTTCAATGGACGCGTCACTTTCACGTGAGGCGGTGTTTTCCCGAGCATTGCTTTTGCCTCATGCCCCACAGCAAGGATCCTGCCATTTCGCATATTCACCGCAACAAACGACGGCTCCTGAATAACGATTCCCCGCCCGGAGCTGTATACGAGCGTATTCGCCGTTCCAAGGTCAACGCCAAGATCTTTTGAAAATCGTGAAGCAAAAAAACGTTTCATAATTCCTCGCCATTTAGACACGCACGCACGGGAACGACAAGGCTTTCCAATGAACGATGTGTGGATTACAACCGACCCGAAGAATCGCGATTCAAAAACACGTATTCAACCCCACCGACCGTAACCAACAACAACGGCAATATCCACCAACGAAATGATCCTTTTGATGAAAGAGCGAGCGCGACAACAGCCGTCGCAGAAAGAAGAACAGCGTGACGAAATGCGATGCGCACCTCACGAAGGATAATCTCTTTTCGCTTTGCAATATGAATACGAAAAAGAACACCAAGAAGCGTGAGTGTACCAACGAGAGAAGTAAATAGGGTGAGATAGAAAAGAAGAATCCCAGAAATCCCTGATTGTGTCGGATCAATATTTAAAAGGACCGTCCCTAAACCAGCCCACGCAACCACCGTTGCAAAACCAATAAGAAGCATGAATTTCTTATGAGACATGTGGGTAGTATAGAGCGTAAAACGTGGAGCGTGAAGCGCAAGGCGAGAAGCGCAAAGCGTGGAGCGTTACATTTTTTTGTCATCCTCGGGTTTAACCCGGGGATCCAGTTTTTTGTCATCCTCGGGTTTAACCCGGGGACCCAGGATCAAAGAAACTCCTCATCTCACTCCTACCTCTCCCCTTGGAAGGGGAGATACAGAGGGGTATCGAAGAAGATCTCCACGCTCCCTTTTTGAAAGCTTTCGGGGGATTGATCTTATCTAAAGTGCACTAATAAAGGACGCTCCTAAAAAATCAGATGTCCGACATCCGATAAAGCTAGATTATTCTGTCATCCCCGTGAAAACGGGGATCCAGGATCAAAGAG
>JANLIO010000047.1 GCA_024654265.1 bacterium
GATTCATGCTTTTTTGTCTGTATTTGAAGATGAGGCTCGGCACATGGCAGATCAATCCGACGAACGACGTACAGCAGGTGCATCTCGTGGACCGCTCGAGGGAATACCGATTGCGATCAAAGACAACATGCTCGTTGAGGGACGGCCGTGTACATCCGCGTCTCGCATGCTTGAAGATTATGTTGCCGTTGAAGACGCGAGCGTCATTCAAAAATTAAAATCAGCTGGCGCAATTCTGATTGGAAAAACGAATTTGGATGAGTTTGCCATGGGTGGATCTACGGAATTTTCCGCGTTTGGAGCAACATCAAACCCGCATGATCGATCGCGTGTTGCGGGTGGATCTTCCGGAGGGAGTGCGGCGGCGGTTTCCGCGGGCATGGTTCCGTGCGCATTGGGATCAGACACGGGCGGATCGATTCGTCAGCCGGCTTCCTTCTGTGGGATCGTTGGCTTAAAACCAACGTACGGGCGCGTGTCGCGGTATGGATTACTTGCTATGGCATCGTCGTTGGATCAGATCGGCCCCATGACACGGAACGTGGATGATTCCGCGCTTTTATTTTCTGTCATTTCAGGTCAGGATCCAAAAGATCAAACAACGGAAAAGGTCGAACCTTTTACGTCCATTTCCGAAAGGGGGATTGATGGACTTCGCATTGGTTTGCCGGTTCAATCGTGGGGTGAGGGGATTGATCCTGCGATACGCGAGGCGGTGATGGGGAACGTTAAAGAATTAGAGGCGCGTGGCGCAAAAATTCAAGAGATTGATATGCCGGCAACGGATTCTGCGCTTGCGGTGTATTACGTGCTTATGCCGTGCGAAGTTTCCGCGAACATGTCTCGTTACGATGGGATGCGTTACGGACTCCACGTTGAGTCAAATGATCTCATGGCGCGATATTTGGAATCTCGTCGGCAAGGATTGGGGGATGAGGTGCGCCGTCGAATTCTTCTGGGAACGTTCGCGTTATCACACGGCTATTTTGATGCGTATTACTTGAAGGCCAAAAAAGTTCAAGCAAAAATTCGGAAATCGATGGAAGAGGCGTTTCGCGATGTCGACGTTTTAATCACGCCAACAACTCCGAGCACTGCGTTTGCAAAAGGGGAGAAGATGCACGATCCACTCGCCATGTATCTGCAGGATATTTTTACGGTTGGGGCAAATGTTGCGGGTGTTCCAGCGATTTCCGTTCCATGCGGGTCACATAATGGAATGCCGATCGGTTTGCAGATCACGGGTTCATGGTTTGAGGAGGCTGAACTTCTCGCTGTGGCGAAAATGTGTGAAACATAATCTATGAATGGAATTTTGATCGCAGTTATTTTGTTGATTCTTATTATCCTGCTTGGTGTTGGTGCGCATTTTGTTGATCGTATTCGACGCCTTGCCGGATCTGAGATGTTTGGGTTGACACGAGAAGAAGTCCGTTCGCGATGGCAACAGATTGAGCAGTCAAGCAAACAGGGGGCAATGGGGGCGAAGCTCGCGGTTCTTGAGGCAGACAATCTTTTGGATACAGCATTGAAATCAATGACCATGCCTGGAAATACACTTGGGGAACGGTTGAAAGTCGCAAGCGCGCGATTTCCGGAAATTCGTTCTGTCTGGTGGGCGCATAAACTCCGAAATCAAATTGCCCACGATTCATCCTTTCATATTGGTACCCGCCAAGCGGAAAAAGCCCTCAAAGAATTTGAGCGAGCTTTGAAGAAGTTGGGAGTGATGTGATTTTTGAGAGAGAACGTGGAATATGTCTGTCATCCCCGTGAAAACGGGGATCCAGGATCAAAGAGCAATTCCGATTTAGATAAAGCACACCATTTTATCCTGGGTCCCCGGGTCAAGCCCGAGGATGACAGATATATTCCAAATTCCACATTTCCTTTGATTCTGGGTCCCCGGGTCAAGCCCGAGGATGACAGAAGAAGCGAGGATGACGGATAAAAAGAGGACTTTTAACTTACATTGAGAACTTCTTGTTATGATTCCATATTTTGAATCGCATACGTATTCACTTGGGCCTCTCGTGTTTCAGACGTGGGGAACGTTTGTGGCGCTTGGGTTTTTGCTCGCGACAACGGTTGCTGCAAAGCGAGCTGAAAAGATGAAGCTCGATCCGAAGCATGTGTGGGATATGGCGTTTTGGATATTTCTCTCTGCCATGGTTGGTGCGCGTGTGTTTCATGTTTTCTTTTATGAACCTGCGTATTATCTGGCAAATCCACTTGATGCGTTGAATCCTTTTCGACCGGGTTTCGCGATCTTTGGAGGGTTTATTGGTGGAACACTGGCAACATGGATTGTGATCCGAAAACGCGGTTTGGATTTTTTGGCGTATGCGGATGCACTTGCATGGGGGTTGCCGTGGGGGTGTGGCGTTGGTCGTATCGGATGTTTTTTGATTCACGATCATCCCGGAACATTGTCGTCCTTTGTGACGGCAGTGGATTATCCAAACGGAAAACGACATGATCTTGGTTTGTATCTTTCTATTCTCGGATTTACGATTGGTCTCATTTTTCTTTTTCTGTCACTCGTGAAGAAAAAAGATCCACGACTTTTGAAAAAGGGTTTTTGGGTTGGCGCATTTTTTCTCCTGTACGGTGTTTCGCGATTTGCGCTGGATTTTCTCCGTATTAACGATACGCGTTGGTTTTCGTTGACACCGACCCAATGGATCTTGATTCCGACAGCCGTGCTTGGGGCTTGGCTTGTTTTTCGTCGGCAAGACACGTAGCATATACACATATGAATGATGCACCAAAAAAATCATCCTCTGTTTTTCTATTAGTTAGTATTGTCCTTGGCGTGTTCATCGTTTTTGGCTTGATCTGGGCGGTGAGCTCGGGTTCATCCAATGGATCGGGAACACCCGGCACATTTAATGATGAAAAAAGTCCACGAATCGGCGCGGAGAATCCCGAGCTTGTGATTCATGTTTTTGAAGACTTTGAATGTCCAGCATGTCGAAGTGCAGAAGTTGGGTTTCGTCACGCGCTGAAAACATATGGTGATCGAGTCCAATTTGTTTGGAAAGATTTTCCATTGCAGTCCATTCACCGCAATGCGTTGAGCGGTGCAAACGCAGCTCGATGTGCGCAGGAGCAGGGGAAATTCTGGGAGTTTCATGATCGATTATACGATGATCAGCCAACATGGGGTGAACTTCCGGATCCAACAACAACGTTCACAAATTACGCTTCAGCATTGGCATTGGATGTGGATGCGTGGTCATCTTGCTACTCTGAACGACGCTATCAAGCAGATGTGCTAAGCGATGTCAGCGAGGCAAATGGTCTTCGATTAAACGGAACACCAACGTCGTTTATTGGCGATAAGGTTTTCTCGCAGGTTCTTTCTCCTTCTGATTGGGATCGTGAGATTCAGTCGGCATTGACCACAAAATAACGACACTCTATTATTTCAATTCAATCTTCTAATTTTTTACCGTATTTCGTATGGATCAACCAAAAATCTCAGGAACACCAAAAGTCATGTTCCTTCTCGGTCTCTTCGTAGGTGTTTCCGTTCTTGCTGTGATTGGGCTTGCCGGAACAGTTGGATTTTTAGTGAGCGGGAAGACATTCGGCGCAAAAGCGGGGACAACGGTTGCTGTTGCACCAACGCCGACTCCATCGGATTATCCGGATGTCGCGCCTCCTTCAGGACCGCTTCCTGATGTTGATAGTGAAGATCACATTCTCGGAAACGTGAACGCGCCTGTTACACTTGTGGAATATTCAGATTTTGAATGTCCATTCTGTCTTCGTCACCTTGATACGTTGAATCAGGTTATGGCGGATTATCCAAATGACGTGCGCCTTGTGTATCGCCATTTTCCACTTTCATTTCATCCAGAAGCGCAGAAAGCCGCAGAAGCGTCTGAGTGCGCATCTAAGCAAGGGAAGTTTTGGGAGATGCATGACGCAATTTTTGCGGAAAATGCAAAAGGATCAATGTCAGTTCAACGCTGGAAAGATGTGGCGCGCGAACTTGGGTTAAATGGAGCTGATTTTGATTCCTGTCTTGATTCCGGAGAAACGGCAGATCGTATCGCATCCGATCTCCAAGAGGGGACGGTCGCAGGGATTGCCGGAACACCGGGTACGTTCGTCAACGGGTCGTTGATTGAGGGAGCCGTTCCATACGCAACGTTTAAGTCGATTATCGACGCGCAGTTGTAGAAGTATTTGAGGAAAAATAAAAAAAAATCTCCCGAGTTGGGAGATTTTTTTTGACGGTGGTGATTGCCGGAACTTTGAACCAAAAGTACATCATACTAAAACGACTCTCGTTTTAATTCTGTACCGAGCTTGTATTCAACTTGGTTGTCCGAAATCCAGCTTACAAAAGTTGCATTTTGGCCTCTGGCATCTGCGAATTCCGGGTTATTCAAGCTAGCTTTGTTGGTGAGGGTTTCGGAATTCTTAATAAATAGTCCGCACATTCCCTCGAAACATCCACCTTGGTAAACAAAGTTTGTGCCACTCGGAGAGAAGCTAATAAATTCATTCCCGAGATAGTAATTAGTAAGCAAATTAACTTTATTGGTCGAGCGTAAAAAAATGCCAACAACTTTATCAGGAGACAATGTATCACTTTCTATAGTAAAACCAATTTTCATCTTATCAGGAGAAACGACAATTAAAGTAAATCTGGTCTTGCTCTTGAAAGATATTTTATTTTCACAAAACATCTTTCGGTCAGGAGCACTTGTTAGATTGTATCCATCACATAACTGGCTTTCGGTTTTGAACCAATTAAAAATTACATTGTTATCAACAGCCAATAAAATTTTACCGTCTACAACGATACTTTTCTTATCTGACGAAAGAGATGGTGCACCCGACACAGAATTAGCAGTTGTTTGGGTATTCTGGGAATTGTTAGAAGTAGGAGTATTAGTAATTGCTGGTGCGATTTCTTGCTTTTGGAAAAACACAAAATATCCAATAACACTAGCGATTATTACGAGAATTGGAATGATAACTACTGTATTTGGAAATCGTTTTTGGTTCATAAACATAATTAATTATAACATGGTTCAAAGTTGAAAACCGGTGTCAGGTCCGCTTATCCACAAAAAATCTTAACAATCACCTTTGTTTTATGGAATACGGCAGTAGAACGGGTTTCGGTGTCAGGTCCCCAAACTCTATCAAGGTTAGATGCCCGGTACCGCAACGATCAACCGCTTAACCATACAAAAAAGCCACAGTCGTCGTGAAACTTCCTGCAGCTTTTTTGGTGGCGGAGAGGGGGGGATTCGAACCCCCGATACCTTGCGGTATACTTGCTTTCCAAGCAAGCGCACTAGGCCACTATGCGACCTCTCCACGCATGAAGTAGCGCAATCGTACTCGTTTCACCAAAAAAGATCAACGTCACACACGAAAGGTTCGACCTTCGTAGGGGTTTAAGCTTTTTATTTTTCGTAGTATACTTATAACCATATGAAAAGATTCCATGCTTGTCTTTTCCTCGTTGGAGGATTATTTGTATTGCTCGCCGTCGCTTCTCCTTTTCCTGTCTCCGCGGCAATATGCACGTTTATCCCGGTTCTTGGCACGGACTTTCACAACACGGTGAACTGGAGTTGCGACAAGGTGCCGGATACCAATGATGACATTACCATCAATTACGGAGATGTTGTGAGCGTGAGCCAGACGGTGACCGTGAAAACCGCCACGGTTGGCGGGACGTTGAATATTGGGGGTTCGAATTTTAGTTCTTCCGGAAATATAACGGTTGACGGTGGCAACGTGTTAATCGGGAGTGGGTCGGTTACTATTGTGAGTGGCCAGTTGGATGTGAAGGATTCCGGAAGCGTAACGCTCCAGACAGGCTACTTCACGGTTTACGGTCCTGCGTTTTTCACATCCGGATCGTTCCTTGAATTGAATGCCGGCGTGATGAGCGTGCGGGGATCCATGACACTGGATACGAACATGACGTTCCGTGGAGGTAGCGGATTACTTCGAATCTATGGGAATTTGAATCAAGGGACATGGACAGCGGAGCCAGGTACCTCCACCTTGCGATTTGACGGATCCGCAGAACAGGCCGTTGGTGTTCAAAATTTGAAGGATAATGCGTGGTATCACATTGAAATTGATAAGACGGGCGGAAGTTTGACGTGGAACGGGCCTGTTACATCTACGGGAAATGTTTCCTTGAAGGCCGGTACGCTTGTGCTTGCGCCTGGAAGTTCCACATGGAATCTTTATGGCAATTTCACGATGTCTGCGGGGACGCTGATGGATGCGGGGAGCGGAACGCAGAATTTTTTGGGGAGCGGAACGCAAACCGCGAGTACGACCGGGCTTGCGACGATGGTTGTCAATAAAGGATCCGGTTCGATGGTCACATTAACGGGCAAGAGTACGTCCATCAATAAAAAAATCTCTGTCACCGGAGGTGTTTTGAATCTTGGCAACGGGCGCGTCTCGTTCGGCGTAAGCGAGGCGGTTCCGCTATCCGTTTCGGGGGGAGGGCAACTACAGGCGGGATCCGGAACGGTTGTTTTTAGCGCATCGTACGGAGTCACACAAACGATTGGAAATTTGACATTGAACAATCTTGAAATGAGCCCCGGACTTGCCAAGTCCTACACGATTGGTGGGCCGATCACCGTGAACGGGAATTGGTTGGTTGGAGGTTTGGCTACCGTGAATACAGGGGTCCATTTTGTGACGGTCACGGGCGAATTCAACAATAATGGCACGGTGAACCGAACGACCGGCGGAGTGAAGCGGGTTCTAAACTCCATCCAATCGGAAAAATCGAACGGGACGTCGGTATTAAATGACGGGGACGTGTTTTATGTCACGGTGAACGATCCCAGCATAAACTTGAAAGGGGGCACAAAAGAAACGTTGACCGTCACTGTCACAGGGAGCGTGGCAACGGGCGGGGATGCCGAAACCGTTACGCTCACAGAAACCGCGAACGCAAGCGGTATCTTTCAAAACCTTGCGGGTATTCCGGTGCAGGCAACGTCAACTGCCGTGATTGCGTCGAATAACGG
>JANLIO010000048.1 GCA_024654265.1 bacterium
ATTCTTTATCATGCGCCCGTTATATCCACAATCTCTTCCATCCCAATCACCGCTAAATATCCCTCAGTCAGTAGAAGAAAACCAAACCCGAGCGGATGATTTAAATACGGGGTAAAAACATGAATCACCCCAAGAGTAACAAGTGATGAGATAAACCCGATTTTTATCCATTTCTCAGTTTTCGCGTTCCATATTCGCCAACCAATGGAGATTAAAAGCCAGAGCATCACAGGAATTCCAAGAATTCCAAATTTTATCCAAAATTCAAGCCATCCCCATTCAAATGCGTGAGTTGTATACCAGCCCTCTGGATTTTGCGCCAAAATGCGCGGATCTTTTGTCTGATACATCACCGTTGCGCCAAAACCGTGACCAAGAACCGGAGCTTCTTTTATCTTATCGACAAGCACGGGGAGAAGGTTCCATCGGCTTTCCGAGGCTGCGTCAGTCGTGGATCCTCGAGATCCAAAGAGCGTAGAAAGCGACCCGACATCTATCCTTGGATACGGGAACGCTACAACCGCAAAAAGAATCCCTAACGCCACGACGACTGACCCGATACTGACAGATATTGTTTTGAGTACTGACTTGAAACGCATTCGAGCGCAAAGAACAACGATTGTGATCAATCCGAAAAAGAGGCCCATCCAAAATGATCTGGAAAGACTGATGAGAACCGAAACGATCGATGCGGTTAAAACCCAAAATGAAAGACGTGATCCAATCTCAAATATGAAACGGGAAACAGTGAATAATATCCCGAAGATCGCATAGACTTGTGACTGAATAAAAATTCGAAAAAGATTCCCTGTGACAAGTGTTATTTCACCCACACCCGTTCTTCGCACCCAAAGATAAAATGGTTGAGACATGGATTTTATTCCATGAGAAAAAATGTAGAGCAGTCCAAGCGTTTTTATCGGAAGCCAAAGCAAGGACGCGATGACCGCATTTTTTACGGATCGAATCATCTCGACTCCATACGCACGAGATACAAGAATGACCGGAATCAAAAGCGCGAGATAAAGCCATGCATTCACATCCTGAGAAAAGCGTTCATTCCCAAGGGACAACCCTCTTAACGACGCGTATGCAATAAGCAAAAAAACAGCAATCCAAGGTTTTCCGTTATCTCGAATATAGTGGAAAAACCCCTGACGACCCTCATCCTCAATCTGTTCCTTGCCAAATTCCATATTCCTCCTCAAATTCGGAAGAAAAGAGATTGCCCATCCAAACAAAAAGGCACCTGTTAAAACCATACGCAAAGATACGCCACCGTCCACCTCAAACCCACGCGGAATCTTAAGAAGCGCACCCTTTGATCCGAGCATGAGCTCTGTGAGAAGCAAAACGATACCAACGTTCGGTTTGCGCATTGTGATCACTGCCATAAGCCCTCCAGCTATAATCGTCGCAATGGCACGAGGATATGGATGAAAGACTGTTGCACGCGAAATAATCTCGAAGAAAACGATCCCTAGCATCCACAGCACCCACGGATTCACTTTCATCACCTGAATCAACTGGGACAAAACGATTGAAACACCTTTTAACAGCCTTATAACGTTCGCACGCCATCCTGGATCCCACTTTGCAAAATACTTCACCATGCTTTCTGAAAACATCCTTTGTTTCTTTACGCCCATTACCTGCGCAAATGATTGACCGGAATGATGAATAATTGAAACGCTCGAAACGTACATTGTTGGCCAACCCGCCTCTTTCGCCATCCGACAAAAATCGACTTCTTCAAACCAAATAAAGTAACGCTCATCAAGACCGCCAATTAAATCGATCACCTCTTTGCGGATAAGAAACCCCGCGCCCATGACTTGATCAACTTGAAAAATATTTTTCTGAGATGTCTGGGAGTTTGTCGCTTGTGACTTCTCGCTTGTGTCCTTACATCCAAAATTCGGTGAAAAATATTTCTTGAAAATCGGTAATTTTGGAAAGAGGTGATGAAGCTTAAGGAGGATGCCGGCTTGATCCGAAAACGTTGGGAACGAACGAACGCTTTCTTGATACGACCCGTCAGAATTTTTAAGCATTGGACCGAAGATTCCACCCGTCGGAAACTGATCTGCACAATGAATCAAATCCGTGATCGACCTCTCCGGACACTCCGTATCCGGATTAAGCAACATCGTGTACCGCGCATCTGACCCCACCATTCCCTGATTGCACGCTTTGGCAAAACCTCGGTTGTCTGGGTTCGCAATGACCTCTACGCCACCCGCCATATCGCTCCGAAATCTCTCGGCACACGCCACTGATCCATCCGCAGAATTATTATCAACAATCACAACATCCCAATCCAACCCTTTGCACGCGTTCGGCAATGATCGTAAACATCGATCGAGGAGTTTCTCGACATTCCATGGGACGACGATAATTCTTACATCTTTCATAGTAATTCGTGCTTTGATTTCACGATCTGCTCCGCTTCACGATATCGCCGAATCTCTTCTGGAACAATTCCGAGTTTTTCCCAAGGAATTTTATGCATGATCCTTGGCAACCATCGACTCATCCCCTCTTTTCCTCGGGGTTCAATCGTATAAAGAACAGAATCAATCCACAATCCTCGTTTTCCTTGGCGCGCCATCGTAAGCCATAGATCCCAATCTTGAAATTTCTTCAATGATTCATCAAATCGCGGAAATTCACTTCGACGAAGCAAAGAAGATGTATGAATATAATTCCTTGTTTTCAAAGATTTTTCATCAAATGGGATCCCGTTAAAAACCTTGGATCCCCATTTGAAATTTGAATAGGCAAACGCAATTTCCAAGTTCGTATCTAAAACTTCTTTCATCTTTTCCAAAGCCTCTGGCACCAGCTCAGCGTCTGCATCCAAAAAGAGAATATATTCGCCATCCGTTTGGTCTGCTCCAACGTTTCGCGCAAATGGTGCGCCCATATTCCGCTCCACCCGCATATATCGTATTGGGAGCCAATCTTGATATTCAGAAACGACTTTTTCTGGATGATCACTAGAACCATCGTCGACAACGAGGATTTCATACGCTTGTGTCGTTTGTTCCAGAAGCCCTCTAAGCGTGCGTCGTAAAACGTACGCATGGTTAAAACAAGGTATCACCACAGACACCCTCCCCCCGTTACCGGTGCCAGACCCCACGGGGTCTGGCACCGTGGGGTCTGGCACCAGGGTGCCATACGGTGTGGATAACTTTTCCCAATTTCTTTCCCACGAAAACGTTTTTGCCCATTCTTTTCCCTCTCTTCCCATCTTCACCCGTAAATCCGCGTCATTGGCCAATCTGATGATTGCATCTTGAATTTGATCTTGATCCCGCGGATCTACTAAAATACCTGTCTTCCCATCTTGAACCGCTTCAATAGCACCACCGCTCCTCCCGACGATGCTCGGCACTCCTGCTGACGCCGTTTCAAGAAAGACGATCCCAAAACCTTCGACATCATCGCCCTCATCCCGAACAGGAAGTAGAAAAAGATCCGCGCGGTTCATCCACTTCGCCTTCACATATTCCGAAACCTCGCCCAAGAACTCAACCACGACACCTTGTTGCTCTGCGATTTTCTCTAGTCGCTCTCGATCCGGACCATCTCCGATAACGACGTATCGGATCACATTCCCCGAGTCGCGCATTTTCTCTTTCACTCCGCTAACCGCAAGAATTGCATTGTCAATTCCTTTTCGTGAAACCAAACGTGCAACGGATAGGATAATAATTTCGTTGTTCGAAGCGAACGGCGCTTCTTCCTCAGCTTCTTGCTCCATGTGAATCCCGCGCGTAAATGTTCGATTGGATACACTTGGATATAAAATAACTGGGTCACAGCTTCCAATGAGATTATAAAGATCTTTCTTTGTTGATTCACTATTTACGAACAACCCGTTCGCAGACGCACAAATCTTTTTCAAAAGACTGCGTTTCCATTGTGATCGAATCATCCGAAGATCAAGTCCATGAAATAGTAAATTGTATTCCGGCCCGCCAAACCATTTTGAAATCATCGCCGAAGTGCCAAGCGGAAAAATATGACTCACAAGAATCTCCCGTCCATGCGCCTTCTCCCTTCTCATTTTAAAAATGAATGGTACCCACACTGGCCATACACCCCAAAACCATCTCTGAACGTCAGAATAGACCAAAATACCACCATTGGAGGCTTGAACCAACTCATAGAGATATAAAGCGACTCCTCCTCTGTTTGGAGGATAATCGACCGTGTAAAGTGTGAATTTAGCCTTCTTCATGCAGTGTTTCTACGTTCTGAGGCGTTGGGCGAACCCTCCGCACGAACCGAAACACATCTTGCACGGTTACAAGCCCAACTGCAAATCCCATTACAATCGCAACAGCAGTCCCAAAAATGGCTGTTGTAAGAAGAGGCATTGGCTCGCCGATCCACCCCCACGCCATCCACGATACTCCCGCCGCAATTAATCCTCGCAATGTAAGGCTTAAAAGATGCCATATATTCCCAGTATTTTTTCGTGTGAACCACGCACCAATTCCGAATAAAATCCAAAAACTCAAAACCCCTGCCCATGCTGCGCCAACTGGCCCGTACTTTGGAACAAGAATTGCATTCGCAACAACATTAATGATCATTGTCGCAACCATTGCCCCAGTCTTTAAATGAGCACGATGCGTCGCGTTTAAGAGAGCGCCGATCGGAAAATCTAAGAAAATAGGGAGTAACACCCAAGGTAAAATGCGAAACGCGTCAACGGATGCGAGATACGCATCGCCATAGAGCAATGGGATAATTTTCGGCGCAAGAGCAGAAAGCCCTGCCGTGATCGGAAATCCGATCGCAGTCATCAACCTCAACGAACCTAAAAAGATATTTTGAACTTCTGACGCTTCTTTCTTCGCATACGCAGAAGCAAGCGCTGGATACAACGCGGCGGTAAATGTGATCGGAAGGAATTGGAGCGCATAGGTCAACTTATACGCAACCGCATAAATCCCAACGGCATGCGCTCCATAGAAACGGTGCAAAAATAAACTATCAACGTAGGAATACACCTTTACTGACAATCCTGCGATTCCAAAAGGAAGTGCCTCAATTGCCAACCGACGGTAATCCGCAATACGCGCTTTCGGAATACTCATCTTTAATCCCCTGATATTTAAAAAGCTCCACGTAACGTTCCACGTACTTCCAATCAAAAGCGCGAGAACCAAGCCAATTGGCCCATATCCAAACCATGCCGCACCAATCGCACAAACACCGGTAAGCGTTTGCCCGATAAACATGCCCACCGCTTCAGGCTTTAAATTCTGCTTCCCCCGAAGCGCGCCATACATCACAAGATGAAACGTATCCGCCGTCATCACAAGACAGGCAATTGCCACTGAGATAAATGTGACAGAATCCGCTCCAGTAAAAAAGGCATACCCAAGTGCAAGAAAGATCGCAACCGGAGCAAGATATAATTTTAAACGCAGTGCTGCTGAAAAAAGCCTTCCCCCGTCTTTTCGACCACCGGCAATTGCTCGAATAACAACCGGTGTCATTCCAAGATCTGCGAAAATAACAAAAATAGACGTAATCGAAACGGCATAAAAATACACGCCCGTCAGATCCGTCCCTAATAACCGTGCAACAAAAATAAACGCGACGAATGCAATCACTTTTTGTCCTGCTGTTGCGCCCATCAAAAGAAGCGCATTCCTTGCAATCCGCGCACCGTACGCCATAGTGTGTAGTATATCGGAGATAATCGTTGGATGATAGTGTCATCCAAATAAAAACGACCCTGCCCAGTGTACGAGTCCCGACATAACGTCGGGGTCGTACACCAGACAGGGTCCAGAGCACTCTGGGTGTTTTTTGTTTCTTAACGTTTGCTCCACTGTGGCGAACGTCGCGCACTTCGTTTTCCCGGCTTTTTTCGCTCACGAACGCGTGGATCTCGAGTTAAATACCCAAGCTTCTTTAATGTTGTTCGAAATGTTGGATCCATTTCACAAAGCGTTCGAGCAATTCCCAATCGAATTGCTTCGGCCTGTCCACGGATACCTCCGCCAACAACTTTCGCGCTGATATCAACGGCTTCATCCTGTCCAACCGCTTTCAACGGATCAATAACTTGCGCTCGCAAATCCTGAGTTCCAAAATAATCTTTAAGCGTCTTTCCGTTGACCGTAACATCACCCCGTCCATTCTTAATTAAACGCACTCGTGCAATCGCGCACTTTCGGCGACCAACAGCTGGAAGAAAGGATCCCTTCTTCACCTTTTCAGATGCTGCATTTGCCTCAGCTTTTGCAACAATCTTCGTATCCTCTGTTACAAGTGGAGCTGTTTTTTTCTTTGGGGTAGGCGCTTTTGCGTCCGTTGTTTTTTTTGCGGTAGCCATAGTTATTTGATCGTAAGTCGTTTCAAACGATCCTTTTGCAATTTATTCTTTGGTAGCATGTACTTTACCGCATGCTTTAAAACAAACCCCGGATTCGTTTCCTTTAACTCCTTTGTCGTGGTTGTTTTTAATCCACCCGGTCGGTTTGATGTTCGGTAATATTTCTTGTCTTCCCACTTTTTACCGGTAAAGACGACATTCCCAACATTGCTCACAACAACATTATCCCCAGCGTCAATATTTGGACGATAGGTCGCCTTATGCTTGCCAATCAGCAAGGTTGCAATTTTCGTGGCCAAACGTCCAACGACCTCTCCCGACGCATTGATTTCATGCGTCGCTCGGTTTCCTTTTGGCATTCCCGGTTTTTTATTCCATGACATATATTTCGTAATTTGGTATGAAGCAACCTTAATTCTTTACCGTTTCCTTTGCCTCTGGAGCTTCTTTTTTCTCTACATCTTGAACAAGTTGAATCTGCGCGATTTCAGCACCATCACCCAATCGGCGTCCTAATTTAATGATTCGTGTATATCCACCCGCTCGATCCTTATACCGTGGACCAATCTCCTCGAGCATTTTATTCACTGCAGAATCCATGCTCAACGTCCGATGAAGTGTGCGACGTGTCGTCAATGATTTTACCTTTGCTTTGGTGATCAATTTTTCAACAAAAGGACGAACTTCCTTTGCTTTTGCAAGAGTCGTGTTCACATTTTCATACAGGATAAGAGACTGCGCGAGATTTCGAATCAAAGCCTCTCGTGGGGCTTTTTCTCGTCCAAGTGTTCGTCCTTTTCGATTATGATTCATATTCCAGTTCCTGAAGGAGGTTAAAGTGATCCAACAGTATTTTTACAGCTTGTTTGCAAGCATCGATTGCATCGATACTCCCATCTGTCTCAACGCGGAGAACAAGCTTGTCGTAGTCAGTTCGTTCACCAACACGTGTTTGTTCAACCTTGTATGAAACATTGAGTACGGGGCTATACAACGCATCAATCGCAATTGTTCCAATATCCATTTTTTCTTTTCCACGCTCTTCCGTTGAACGATACCCTCGTCCAGGTGAAACGGTGATCTCAATTTCAAAAGAGGCGGCTGGATCAGTAAGCGAAGCAATAAAATGATCCGGATTCACAATTTCAACATCAGCGTTCGCATCAAAATCAGATGCTGTGATTGTCTTCTCCCCTTTTACGGAAAGAGATAATTTTACGGGCTCATCGCTGTGCAACTTCACGCGAAGTGCTTTTAAATTCAAAATAACTTCAA
Organism: bacterium; assembly: GCA_024654265.1. Classification (GTDB taxonomy): domain Bacteria; phylum Patescibacteriota; class Patescibacteriia; order 2-12-FULL-60-25; family 2-12-FULL-60-25; genus JANLIO01. Next base: position 7,640 of record JANLIO010000048.1, read on the forward strand.
GCGCATCCTCTTTTACATGAGGAATCGTTGAAAATTCATGCTCAACACCCTTGATACGAACGGCCGTAACAGCAGCTCCTGGTAACGATGAAAGCAAAACACGTCGGAATGCATTTCCGATCGTTGTTCCGTACCCCTGTGTGCACGGTTCCACTGTGAGCACCCCTTCATTCGGGCGTTCACCTTTGTTAAATGAGATCTTGGATGGAAGTAAGATTGATTCCATAGGACGCAAAAAAGCTTAGCGGGAGTAGAACTCCACAATGAGTGTTGAATCAAAGGGTTGCTGAAGCTCCTTCTCTGCCGGTGTGCTTGTGACTTTTGCCTCAAGCGACTTGGAATCAACCACGATCCAAGACGGTGCCTCAAAATTTTTAAGACTCTCTTCAAGTGCCTTCCAAAGGCTTTTATCTCGTTTATTCTCTCGAACTTGGATTATATCACCCGGTTTCACTTGATATGAAGGGATATTAACCTTTTGTCCGTTTACATTCACGTGTGCGTGCGAAACAACCTGACGCGCGGCACCACGGCTCTTTGCCAAACCGGCACGGTACACCGCATTGTCCAAACGTGTTTCAAGTAATCGCACCAAGTTTTCACCTGTTTCCCCTTTTTGATTCATCGCTTTTTCAAAATAGTTACGGAACTGTCGTTCTGAAACACCGTAAAATCGCTTCGCTTTTTGCTTTTCACGAAGCTGTCGACCATATTCCGTGACTCGTGTTCGAGTTGTTGGTCCATGCGCTCCCGGTGGGTATGGGCGTCGTTTAAACGCACATTTTTCGCGTCCACAGAGGGACACGCCTTCTCGTCGGCACATTTTGCAGGTGATTTTTCCAGTTCTCATACTTGTTTTGATTACACTCGTCGTGTTCGCGGTTTCCGACACCCATTATGTGGGATCGGTGTTACATCTCGGATCGAAAGCACAGTCAATCCATTTGCATTCATTGAACGCACCGCGCTGTCTCGTCCTTGCCCAACTCCACTGATATACACATTTACTTCCTTCAAACCGTACGCTTCTGACTTTTCGGCAACTCGCTTTACAACGAGCGACGCGGCGTATGGTGTTGATTTTTTAGGTCCTTTGAAACCAACTGATCCTGCACTTGCCCATGCAATTGCATTTCCATTCAAATCCGTAATCGTGATGATGGTGTTGTTATATGTTGCTTGGACATACGCTTTTCCATGTGAAACTTGGCGTGCAACCTTTCCTTTTCGTTTTGCTTTTCCTTTTTTTGCCTTTGGCTCGGCCTTTTCTTTGTCGCCCTCAGACTCGGAAGACGTTTCAGAACCTAAAACAGACACGGTGACTTTCTCGGTCTTCGCTTCCGCTTTCGGTTTTTTTTCTTCTTCTGATTTCATTTCCTTTACGTCGTCCGTCATAGATTATGTCTTTTCAAGCTTTCGTTTTCCTGAGCCCATTGTCTGTCGAACGTTTCCACGTAATGTACGTGAATTTGTTTTTGTTCGCTGACCGCGCAGAGGAAGTCGTTTTGTATGACGATCTCCACGGTAGCTCTTAATCTCCTTCAATCGTTTTACGTTTCCGAGAACTTCACGTCGGAGTTCACCTTCGACACGATAGTCTTTTTCAACGATGGTACGAATTGTATTTGCATCATCTTCGCTCAAATCCTTTATGCGGATATCACCGCTCACTCCGGACGTTGCAAGGATCTGTTTTGCGCGCGTCGGTCCAATACCATAAATCGAGGTCAATGCGACCTCGAGACGTTTATGCATTGGAAGTGTTACACCTGCGATACGAGCCATAGTTCATTTCAGCCGGGGTGCTTGCCTTGTCGGTAAGGCGAGCTCGAAAAAACGACTTTACCCCTGACGTTGTTTATGTTTAGGATTCTTTTTACAAATGACAACAACTCGTCCTTTCCGACGAAGAACTTGGCAATCCCGACACATCGGTTTGATAGACGCGCGAACCTTCATAAGCGGGCTATAATCTATACGTTATACGCCCCTTTGTCAAATCGTAGGGCGTAATCTCCACCTGAACCTCATCTCCGGGGGTCAGACGGATGCGATACATACGCATTTTTCCGCCTAAATGAGCCAAAACTGTATGCCCATTCTCTAATTTGACACGAAATGTTGCATTCGGAAGATTCTCCTCAATAACACCTTTTACGACAAGAACATCTTTTGTCGCTTTTGGACCTCGTCCCCTAGGTGGCATAGTTGTTCTTTTGCATACATTGAATAATGATTGTCATTTGTAGCGAGTTGATGAAAATAAGAATATCGAAATGATACGTTTTTTTCGGGGAACAGTCAATAAAATAACCCCCAAAGCCAAGCATGGCATTTGGGGGTACGTCTAACTCGATCCGCCGTTACCTCTTTCTTTGGCTCCGGGAAAGATCTGAATGACATTATCCGGCATTTTTTCGTCCGACTTCACGTCACGTTCGCGCCTCTCCTGAAGCGCGCTAATTTCATCCTGAAGCTCCAAAATGCGTGCATCAGTACCGTCGATATGCCTAAGCATGTCACCCACAGTAAGATGCCTCCGGATGAATTCCAGAAGTCCACGCGGAGGATTTTTCGGCTTGATACCACGCCCGGAGATACGATTGCCGTCCGTATCCTCAAGAATAAGATCTCGCCTCGGAATCAGGACGACTCTGACAAGACAAGACACCTCCTGATCATCCATCCTTACGATGCACTCGTCCGGATCGCTAGGTGAAAATTGAATGAGCGGATTGGGCTCGCCACGATCATTCTCGCAACGCCACCGCCTCCACGTAAGTCCGTGAAGAGGATCCTCGTCGTGGAGATGGAATTGCTCCTTACCATCCAGAAATGCATACCACTTTTCTCTTTTACGAAAAATCTCCACGAGCAACGTGATGATTACAATGAGCGACACCATGATTCCTGTTCCGATGAAGAGAGCATGGACACCATCCGGATGACCGATCTTATAAATCAGTGAAGCAAGATATATGCACACGACGATCAGGAACAGAACAAACATCGACGCGATTTCGCGCGGTGGTTGTGAACCGTCGATGTTTTTCCACTCTTTGCAATACGGACAGTGGATCTGAGAATCTTCAGACATGCGACCTCCTTCTTCCTCAAAAGAACAGAGCGGGGTATTCCGCTCTGTATTCGATATCATATTTTATAAAACCATTCAACCTGTAACCACCGCTTTGATCCGGCGTATGCCTGACGCGACCGCCTCCTCTTTCACGATCTTGAAGGATCCAAGCTCGCCGGTTTGTTTCACATGTGGACCTCCGCAAATCTCAGTTGAAAAATCAACAACATCATCTCCGATCGTATATACCTTTACTTTGTCGCCATATTTTTCCTCAAAGAGCCCAATCGCTCCTTTTTCTTTCGCTTCTTGAACAGACATCTCCTCAACACGAACGGGTAGATTTTTTTGGATACTGTCGTTTACCATTTTTTCAACAGCCGTCTTCTGTTCGTCCGTCATCTTTTCGGGCCATGAAAAATCAAATCGTAAACGCTCCTTTGTGATATTCGATCCCTTTTGTGAAACGGTATCACCAAGAACATTTTTAAGCGCACGATGGAGAAGATGCGTTGCGGTATGAAGCCGAGTTGTCTCTTCTGAGTGATCCGCCAAACCCCCTTTAAACATTCTGGCTGACGCGCTCCGAGATGAGTCCTGATGTTTTTTAAATTCCTCTTCAAAAACATCATGGTGAATGACGCCATCACGCTCATGGATGATTTCTTCTGTCAGTTCGAGCGGGAATCCATACGTCGAAAAAAGAATAAATGCGTCTTTTCCCGTCACATCTCCTTTTGTAATCATTTTTTCTAATTCACGCTCCCCTTTTTCCAATGTCTTACCAAACTTCTCTTCTTCTTTTGATATCTCATCTAAAATCTTTTTCCGATTCGTCTCAAGCTCGTCATACGAAACACGAAACTCGCCAATAACGACAGATGAAATTTTTACAAGAAACGGATCCTTTATTCCAAGGCGCCTTCCTTCACGAATCGCACGACGAAGCAATCTTCGCACGATGTATCCTTGCCCAACGTTCGATGGCGTTACACCATGTGAATCACCAATGACAAACGTTGACGCGCGAACATGATCCGCAATAATGCGAAAAGATCGATCATGGATTGGATCATCTCCATACGAATATCCTGTCAAAACTCGGATTGCATCAAAAACACCACGAAAAATCTCCGTATCAAAGACACTCGCTTTTCCCTGTAGCATTGCAGAGATACGCTCCAATCCCATACCCGTGTCCACATTTTTTTGCGCAAGTGCAACAAAAGATCCATCTCCTTTCTTTTCATACTCCATGAATACGTTGTTCCAAATCTCGATAAACCGTCCACAGTCACAATTCGGATGACAGATTTTTCCAAATTTCGAATCATGTCCTTTTTTCGTATCATAAAAAATTTCCGTGTCTGGTCCACACGGTCCCGTTTCCCCTGGCGGTCCCCACCAATTTTCCTTTTTTCCGTACGCAAAAATACGAGACCCCGTTGTATTCACCGCCGGCTCATCCTTCCCCGCAACTCCAGTTTCCGCAGAAATACCATGTACTTCAAATTGTGCCTGCCAAATTTCAACGGATTCGTCATCAAGCGGAATCGCATCATCGCCTTCAAACACAGTAACAAATAATCTTGTTGGATCGATCGCGAGCCAGTTCTTATCTGTCAAAAATTCAAATGACCACGTAATTGATTCTCTTTTAAAATAATCCCCAAGCGACCAATTCCCCAACATCTCAAAAAATGTAAGATGGCGATTATCCCCGACCTCATCAATATCGTCGGTACGAAGACACTTTTGCGCATCTGCAAGCCTGTTCCCCATTGGATGCGGTTCACCCATTAAATATGGTACCAGTGGATGCATCCCTGCCGTTGTGAACAAAACAGTCGGATCATTCTCCGGAATCAGCGACGCAGACGGAATAATTGCATGCCCTTTCAAACGAAAAAAATCCAAATACGCTTTCCGAATCTCAAATGCAGATTTAAACATATCAATTTAGTTTACGACTCCACGTACATTCTCCTCCACTTCTCCAATAAGATCCAGTACTCCTCGTCCTTGTTTTTGTGAGTCGGCGTGCGTGTAGTACAAAAGACCCGCTTGATTTGCAAAAACTTTTAACAATGATGTATCCAATTCAAAAGAAGGCTCCGGTTTAACGACAAGAAGCAAAAAAGCCTTTACCGATTTCCCCTCGTGATCAGAAGGCACAACGAGCACATCGTGCCCACCGTCTGATTTGATAAAGGAATATGGAACATGTTCATCTAAAAGTTGGATAAGGCGTTTATTTGGAATACGAATATGGATGTCATCACCCGTTCGATACACGACTTCATGCTCCGTTCGCACGCCTTCCATGAGGATGTATCGCAACATTGCATGCTCTGCACCAGCACTTGTTGCCGCACTTGCAAGCAGTGACGTCAATAATTCTTTTGTCACGCGCTGACTTTCACCGATTTGGACCGATGTTTGATTTGCAATCCCCTTTAACACTTCGATCTTTCGATTAATGGATCCAATATATTTATATGATTCAACCAATTCACGACGCGCACGCTCATACTCATTCTTCGCATCTTCGTGCTCTTTATCTTTTTTCTCCATGATCCGTTCGTATAACGAAAAAGTACTCATCCCCACAATTCCAAAAAGAAAGATCGCAAACTCTTCAATGTGTCTCTCATCAATTCCAAAGTAGCCCTTTGTGACCAGTGAAGGAGAAAGGACAGCGAGGACAAAAAGCACGAGATACACGAGAGAAATCCACTCAAGACGCAACAAGGACTTCATTTTCATGTGCGGATGATAGCATGATTTTTAAAATCGAAAAGGGGCACTGAAATAATGCCACCGCCTAGGCATTCTTGACCCTTGTAGATCACTGCAGATTGGCCCGGCGCAACGGCTCGTACCGGTTTCTTAAACTCAACCAGCTTCAAGCTTTCACCCTCCGCCTTCACGCTCCGGATCATCGCACTCACCGGTTCCTGCCGATACCGAACCTGAACCTGAATCGATTTCAAAAGATCTTTTTGCTTTGGAGCTGAGCCTTTAATCCAATGTAAATCATGAAGCACCGCCGTTTGCGTATACAAAAGCGGATGATCTTTTTTTGGAACGACAATCAAACGATTCTTTTTCATGTCCTTTTGTGCCACGTACCACGCGTGTCCATCAGTCGATATCCCCATTCCTTGACGCTGTCCGATCGTATACAAATCCAACCCATCATGTCGCCCGATTTTTGTAGTGTTCTCATCAACAACATCTCCAGGACGAGATTTAATCTTCTTCCGCAAAAAATCGCTCATTGGAACCTCCCCAATAAAACAAATTCCCTGACTCTCCTCACGCTCTGCGGTTGGGAGTTTGAAAACCCTTGCCTGTTGCCGAACTTCTTTTTTCGTCAAACCTCCGATCGGAAAAAGAGTTTTCTTTAATGCGTTCTGTGGAACGCGGTACAAAAAATACGATTGATCTTTGTCCGTATCTTTGCCACGAAGAAGACGGGCAAATCCATTCTTGTCACGCCGAACGCGCGCATAATGACCGGTCGCAACAAAATCAAACCCCCGTTTCATTGCTTCGTCAAAGAACAGGCCGAACTTAATCACCTCGTTACACAACACATCTGGATTTGGTGTTTCTCCGGCCTTATATTCATCAAAAAACCGCTTCAACACTTTTTCGCGATACTCTTTTTCAAAATCAAATGTCAGAAGATCAATTCCCAATTTTGCGGAAACACGAAGAGCATCACGCCGATCGGCTCGCCACTGGCACTCACCCGTCCAAAGATCCTTTGTATCAGACCAATTTTTTATAAATCCACCCACAACCTCAAAACCACGCTCTTGCAAAAGCGCGGCTGTCACACTGGAGTCCACCCCTCCAGACATCCCAACAAGAACTTTTTTCATTCTACATCAATAAGAAAGGCGAAGATCACACCTGAACCAAAAACCTACCACTCAAAATTATCCCATGTCCAGCGGGCAATGGAACGTGCGCTTTCAAATGACCCATCTCTTGTTTGAGAACCAAAAACAACAACAATCAACGTTCTTTTTGAATCCTTGTCTTCAGTTGGACGCAATTGAACAACCAGATTATACATTGATTCATATAAAAATCCCGTTTTTCCGCCTGTAACAAAGACATCGTCATATTCAGGTTTTGTGACAAGATAGTTTGTATTTTTAAGAGATTTTACTTCGCCTGAATTCCGAATCGTAAAATCATACGTGCTCACGGTTGACGCACGACGGAATACATCGTTTCGGAATACCCTCCAAGCCAACTTCGCGATATCACGCGCACTCGTCATATTTTCCGGCTCCATTCCAGCAACACCAACATACATCGTTGATCGCATTGCCCATGATTTTGCAATGGTATTCATCTCATCCAGATACGTAACAAGTGGAATACCAAGGATGCGTGGCATTGCGGTTGCTGCGTTATTCGCGCTCGCAGTAATCGCTGAATAAAAAAGATCTTGCTCAGATAATGTCGCCCCATCTTTTACCCAAAGTTTCCCTCCACCAACATCATCCACATCACGCAAGTCAACGATCTTCTCCCAAATCGGCTCATGCTGAAGAAAAACGTAACTCGACATCAATTTTGTCAGTGACGCGCCAGACCATGGAGCTTCATCATGAAACGTATAGAGAATCATTCCGCTTTCAACATCAACAACAATGGCAGATGTAAACTGATTATTCTCCATCGGATACGGCGTGTATCCAGCTCCTTTTTCCGGACCCAAAATACCGGCAAAAACAAAATGCGGAAACAAAAACGTCCCGAACGTTAGACAAAAGACGACAAACAAAAAATGCCAATTTGACCCAAATCTTTTGAGTACGGAGAAATTTTGTTTGTTTATGTTTATCATAACTTCACCTACCCTCCTTGAATAACATGAAGCACCCAGTCTGCGAGCTGGTATTCAATCTCGGGCATTTTTTCAAAAATAGTCGTTCCGTGACCCGCGTTTTGCACGGGAACAAAAACCTTCTCTTCAGATGGAGTTTCGGCGATCAATTCTTTTGCTGTTTCAAAGGAAACTTGATCGTCTGTCTCTGATCCACACGCCCACAGTGCCTGCGTGTTCAACAATCGTTGTACATCTTCAAGTGCCATGAGTCCGTGATAATCTTTTCCGGGTGAAAGAAGCGCTGCTCCGGCGCACTGTGGCTCCTCCCCTAAAAGCTGAAGTGCGAAATTCGCTCCGATTGAAGCTCCACACACAACGATCCTCGCTGGCTCCAATCCTCTGCGTCGTATCCATGCAAACGCATCTGTTACGTCGTTGAGAGATGATTGATGTTCTTCGATTGAAAACGTTTTATAATCCAACCGAGAATCAGCTTGGCCATGGTCGCTCTCCCCGTGTCCGCGTAGGTCAATCGCAAGAGACGCAATTCCCTTTTCCGCAAGTTTTGCTTGAAACGAAGCCCAAGATTTTCGATCTGACGGCATCATGTGCAAGAGTAGCGCTGCTCCGTATGTTGTCTGCGACGTCATCCAATCGCCAACGATGTGAACACCGTCAAAGGTTGTGTATGTAATTCGTTCCATATATTTATAAATACATTGTATCTTGTACGATCTTTATCTCAAAACGTAACTTTTTGACCAGGTTTAACTGGCCTCGGTCCCGCTGAACGAAAAACCGTAGCTGTTGGCACAGGTCCGCGAGTGACTGTCTTTGGAGCCGGAGGAATAGCACGAGCTTTTTTATCCGAATTTCCTGCGTCTGGTTTAACGGACTCATTTGAAGGTGATGGTGTCGGTGACGGTGCCCTCTGAGGTTGCGGACTCACATTCTTGATCAATTCTTTTTCAGACGGCAAATTCCGAATCTCAATTCTCGGTCGATCTGAAGCACGATCCCGATTTTCTGAGTCTTTTTGTTTCCGTTTCCGTTTTCGATTTGACGACTCTTTTCGATCACTCTCAACTCCAAGCTTGGCTTTATTTGTTTCAATCCGTCTCCCTTTTTCTTTTGAGATTTCATCAATAAGCGAAGGCTTTTTTGTAACGATTGGCTCACTTGGCTCTTTTTCAGGCCCGCTTGGCAGTGTTCGTACAGTACCTACAATACGCGGACGGTTTGGTTCAGATTTCGAACGATCTTCGAGAATTGGTGGAGCTTTTTTCTGCGTTTTCCGTTCTTCCTTCACAATCGGCATACATTCATTACAAAACATTGGTCGTGACGGATCCAGTTGCACCGGCATTTCCCAAACTTTCCCACAGCGCGAGCACGTATGCTTAAACATGGGCTTTTGCTTCTTTGGTGGATTTGGCAATGACTGTCGGATGGATTCAAGTCGTTCTGTTGAAATTTTCAAATATTCTTCCGGTTCTTTCATATCGGAAACATGGATATTCCGTTGATCAGTCCCATCCTCTGGAATTGACTCATCTTGCAAAAGTTTCTGCTCTGAACGTGGTTTCAAAAGCTGTTGGATCCGATCTTCGTATGAAGTCTCTTTCTTTTCTCCATCATCATCTTCTTCTTCACCCCCTGAAACCTCCATGCCACTCCAACGCAAAACTTTTTCTTCGATTGTCGAGCGTGCCGTTGCGAAACGTTCTCGTGAAACATTGATGACCTTTTGCTCACTTCCTGTTGACTTTGCGATCGGTGGCAATGTCATGGCGGAAAACGGCTGTGTCGCAACGCCGTCCACCATTAACTTGATATACATGTTGTACTTCGGTAGGTTCACCAAATCTTCCGGTGTAAAGGTTGGCGTAAACTCGTTCTCCATGAACTGCGCATCCTCGGCACCAACTCGCATTGAGATCAATGTCCCGACGTTTCCAAAAATCGCTTGCGCCACTTCTTCCTCCAACTGCCCGATATACTGATGTGCAACCGTGAGGCTCAGCCGATACTTTCGCGCCTCTGACAAAATGGCGGCAAAGGATTCGTTGGCAAAGTTTTGGAATTCGTCCACATAAAGATAAAAATCGCGCCGATCTACTTCGTGTTTGATATCCACGCGCTCCATGGCCGCAAGCTGAATCTTCGTAATTAACATTCCGCCAAGAAGGCGCATATTATCTTCCCCGATTTTTCCCTTTGAGAGATTGGCAATCAAGATCTTTCCATCATCCATAATTTGCCTTGGATTTACGGTTGAAGATACCTGCGCAACAATGTTACGAACAATTGAAGCAGACAAAAATTGCCCGACTTTATTCAAAACTGGCGCAATCGCTTCAGTCACATACTTTTCAGACCATGATTCAAATTCAGCAACCCAAAACGTTTTGACAATTGGATTTCTAACCTTCGCGACAACGCGTTTTCGATAGTCTTTATCAACGAGAATACGACTCAAGCCAAGGAGTGTTGCCCCCGGATAATCCAAAAGAGCAAGGACACAATTCAAGAGAATGTATTCCATTCGTGCGCTCCACACATCCGGCCAGATTTTTTTGAAAACACCCATGAGCCCGGATGCAACAAGATGCTTCTGTTCTTCGCGAGCGGTTTCGAGAATGTTGAAGCCAACCGGAAATGCCAAATCTGCGGGGTTAAAATACACCACGTCGTTCATGCGATTTGATGGAATATAATCCAACAATTTTTCTGCGGTATCACCATGCGGATCAACGAAGCAACATCCATGCCCAGCGAGGATGTCGGCGAGCATCATGTTTTCCATCAATGTTGTTTTTCCAACACCCGTCTTCCCGATCACGTACATGTGCCGTCTCCGGTCGTCTGTTTTTATCCCGAACCGCCGGAATTGATTCCGAAAATTCACCTGTCCAAACAAGTTTATTTCATTTTCGTGGTCATGATTATATTCGATTGGCATAGTTTTCTGTCATCCTCACTTTTTCTGTCATTCTCCATCTAAATAGAAATTGCTCTTTGATCCTGGATTCCCGTTTTCACGGGGATGACAGACATATTCCACATTCCAAATTCTAAATTCCGAATTCTTTTCTTATGCATACGGTAAATTGATAGGTGGCTCTGCTCGCTTTGATTCTGTTTTTTGTAATTGCGGTGATTTGACCTGTCCTGTAATTGGGAAATGCCACAAAGAAGCCAATTCTTCGGAGTTCATATGAAAAGGCATGTGCCCTGCCCAATCTGAACGACCTCGGTATGCAGAGAGCAACGTATTTTTTCGCTCCGTGTTTCGTGTGTTCTTTCGTAAAATAATCGTACTGCTCATCCCGACTTTTCCTGAGGGCTTTAATGCTTGCATGTCATTCGTGTTGTATTGTTTGATCGCTCCGATAAATGGATGAACAATACGTGATTTTTTCATAACCTCATGTTTCGCTGCATAAATGAATCGAATCTTACAAAGAAAAGTAACCTTTGAGGCTTTATGTTCAACGGCCTCCACAATCTTTTTTTCACCGGGAGTCATACTCATCATACGACGCTGAAGCCCTTCTTTATCCGTTGTTGGTTTTTCAACGGCGTAAAGCCCTAATACTTCAAGAATAAGTGCAAGTTGACGGAACGGCCATGTCACCATCGCTTCCACAAATGTTGGCTTTGATTCAACAACTTGTCCCGTAAATTTCTTCACCCAATTTCCTGCTTTTTTCGAGAACTCGACTTGAGCAATTGGCGTCAAAACAATCTGATACCAAAACTGTTCACCGGGGCCAAGACGAGACATGCTTTCCAATAAAACAGACATCGGATCTTTAAACTCACCCGAAACTTTATCTTCAAACTCAGGATATGTTCGAATCGGAAAAACGTCATCTCGCACTGGAATCATTTCTGTGCCAAAAAGATCCCATTCTTTATCCGGATATCGAGAAGGAATCGTTAAAGAATAATCTTCGACCTCAACAATTTCCGCGTCAGGATATTGAGAATAAATCGCAGCCTCTACCGAATCCCGATGCTTCCGCTCCGCATGAATTAAAAATTGAACACGCCCTTCTATTGAAATAATCTCACATGAAATCGTGCCTTGTTTATGCCCTGTTACATATGTTTCCAATTTATTTGCCGGTGGGGCATGTATTCCTGCAAAAAAAGCAAAAATATTTTCGACCGCTCTTGGCGTCTGTTCTGTTAAACGAGGAACATCAATCGCAAGTAATACCCACTCCTTTGACATGAGTGCTTTTCCAATAAGATGGTCTACCCAAACTTCTTTTGCACCCCAAAGAATAAGGATCAAAATCACAATCCAGCCTCCATGCACAAAAAGAAACCACATCCCTGCGTATGGGTTGCGACCGAAAAGCTCAAGAAACGAGTTTCCAGTAATAAAAAGCGTATCCATGTACGCTTCATATTATATCATGAATCTCAATTCACGATCGAATGTTTCATTATTTATCGCTTTTTCCAATTGTTCACCGTGACGAGCAAAGGAGATGCAATAAAAATAGACGAGTATGTTCCGGTTGCGATTCCAACGATAAGGGCAAGCGCAAATTCTTTGATCGACTCGCCACCAAAGAAATAAACCGCAAACAATGCGAGCAATGTTGTAAATGATGTGTTTAGTGATCGAAGCAATGTTTGTTGCACAGAATCCTCAATAATTTCCGAAAACGATCCACCTGAACGACGTAAATTTTCCCGAACTCGATCAAACACGACAATCGTATCGTTGATGGAATATCCCAAGATCGTTAAAACCGCGGCAATGAATGGTGTTCCGATTTCCACTCCGTAAAAATAACCGAGGATTGCAAAAAGTCCCATCGGGATAACAACATCATGGAATGCGGCAACAATCGTCAATAAACCGTATTTCCAAGATTCAACCGGCGCTGAAACTTTACGAAACGCCCACGCGACGTACGCCATAATGGCAAGCAGAATAAGAGCGAGCGCGTAAATAGATTTGGTTCGCAGTTCTTTTCCAATCGAAGGTCCGATGGATGTAAATTGCAATTCTTCAACTTCGCCATACTGCTCTCGTACGCTTGCTAAAATTTCCTGATGTTTTTCTTCTGTCAACGTTGTCATCCGCATGCTCACGTCTGTTTGACCAACAGGCTGAACCGTTACGTCTCCAATTTCAAACGCTGAAAATGTTGCCCCAAGTGTTTCTACGGTTGGACGTTCACCAGCAAAACGCACAGTCAACAATGACCCACCCGTAAAATCAATTCCAAGCTTTAAGCCAAAGAAACCAATTGAAATAATTGAAGCAAGGATCGTTACTCCTGAAATCATGTACCAGATTTTGCGTAATGGAACTATTTTCATATTTTCGTGATAGTGAGGTTGGGACGTCGTTGACGACAATCAAATTAAGGGAAAAGCCATGTATTTTCACGAACCCACTTCCACCCCGCAACCCATCGCAAAATTGCGCGTGTTGCAATAACGGCAGAAAACATGGAGAGCAAAATACCAATCGCAAGTGTGATAGCAAACCCTTGAATAACAGATGACGTAAATCCATAAAGCACGGCACACGAGATAAGCGTTGTCACATTTCCGTCACGAATGGATGTCCATGCGCGTATGAATGCATCTTCAAGTGCGGGTCGTAATTCTTTACCTGATTTTCGCTCTTCTTTTAATCGTTCAAATACAAGGACGTTCGCATCCACTGCAATTCCAATCGAAAGGATAAATCCTGCGATTCCAGAGAGTGTCAGTGTGACGGGAATGAGTTTGTAAATTGTAAGCGATGTTGCAACATACAATGCAAGCGTCAACACAGCGAGAAAACCCGGAAGACGATACATAAGGATCATAAAGATCGCGACGAGAAGGAGTCCCCAAAGCGCGGCAACGAGTGATGATTGTACTGATGTTGCGCCCAATGTTGGGCCTACAGATTGCTGATAGATCAATTCAATTGGAACTGGAAGCGCACCCGCGTTTAAACGTTGCGCCAATAATTTTGCTTCTTGCACGCTAAACGTTCCGGAAATAACGGCTTGGCCTCCTGAAATCTCCTGATTCACAGTTGGGACAGAAATTGGCTCCCCATCCAAATAAATTGCAACCTTCTTTCCAACATTTCGGCGCGTAATATCCGCAAAGAGTTTGGATCCCTCATCGTCAAATTGGAGCTGTACCTGAGATTGCCCTGTGTATTGATCGAATTCGAGCTGAGAACTCTTCAAATTTTTTCCCGTAAGTTCCGTATTCATGTACGGCTCCGGTGCTGGAACAATATCTGTTTCAATTGTTTTTGGAATGATCTTTCCCGTAACTTTTACATCGTGTAACGGTCGCTCATCTTCTTTCAAGATAATGTGAAATCCAAATTGCGTTTCAATAACGTCAGAGATCTGTCCAACGGGAAGTGGGAAAACCGCATTTTCAAAAGACTCAACCATAATTCCAGTACCAAAATAACCAAGATCTCCCCCACTCGTTTCCGCACCATCTTCATCTGAATTTTCTTTTGCGAGTGTCTCAAAATTTTCTGACGTTGCCTTTGCTTTTAATTCATCCACCAAGGCTCGAGCTTCATCTCGCGTGCGCGTCGCCTGTGTCTGCGCTGTGCCAGCGAATGAGATTAAAATGTGACGCGCCTTTATTTCTGTTCCCGCGTCCTTCACTTCATCCACACGAACGATAACAAGGGCATCGCCGGTGTCGATCACCTTTGGATGCATTGTGCCGGCCTCTTGATTTTTTATTTCATCAAAGATTTGCTGAAACGCGGGTTTTTCTCGTACAAATCCATAATCTATTCCCTCGAACTTTGACGGATCTTCCAACGCGCTTACAAGTATCGCTTCTGCATCATCCTGTTTTTTTTGATTTGCTTCAACAAGTTGCTTCTGCTCTTCCTCTGTTAATTCACGAGGTGGAACCGTGTTCTCTTCTTTAAATTCAAGAATTGGCGTTTCACCAATCATGCGAATTGCATCATTAATATTTTGAACGCCTGCCAACTCAACCGTTAATCGCCAGTCATTACCACTTTGCGTTGTTTGTACCAATGGCTCAGAAACACCAATCGCATTTACACGTCGTTCAATCACGTCACGAACTCCCTCCATCGCAGTTCCATGATCCGCAACCGGAATCTTTGCAAGATCTGCCTGATACTCCAATCGAGTACCTCCCTGAAGATCAAGCCCCAATGCAAATGGCATATCTATTGCAGGAACATGAATTCCGAATTGAGTATTTGCTTTTTCGATCAATCCGTTTACCGAATCAGAGGTAGCGAATGCCCCTGTCACGACAAAAAGGAGAGCGAGAAGCGCAATACGCCTTTGAACACTCGCGCGACGCGATGTACCACTTCGTAACCGTTGATATTTTCCCATATTTGAATTGCGCCCAGTCTATCCAAAACGCCAAAAAGAATCAACACCTCACCTACATAAGGGGTCTGGCACTGTGGGGTCTGGCACCAGGGTGCCAGACAGACAAAAATGATAAAAATATGAAAAGCCCCGACCAGATGTGATCTGATCGGGGCTTTGTCGCGTCCTTTCTTGCGCGACGAGTAGGAGTTTACGGACAGAGCACGACAGTCCGCGACTCGAGGGGCAGGGAGTCTTCGGTGACAACCCCCTCTGACAGAACGATGTCGTCGGCGCCAAGAGCCAAGCTGTTGTACGTCCCCGTCCCGCTCCCCGCAAAGGTCACGTAGATGGTGAAGTACTGCCAGCTTTCCTCGTTCGGCGCGAACGAAAGGTTTACGTTGAGGTCGTTGAAAGTGATCGTCTGCTTCGCAACATCAAACACTCCCACGGTATACGACGTCACGTTGTTGAAGAGGTACGCATTCGCGATATTTGTCAGACTCGCGTCGCCCTGCAAGACCAAATGGAATTGCAAAGACTTGAGCATGACAACCTTTTCGGTTGCCGAGAAGCGCAACTCATCCCACAGAACCAGATCACCCTCCTGGCCGGCGCACGCGTTCTTTGCGTCATGACCATATTCAAACCACATGTCGACAAGCTGAGCCTGCTCCCCCTTCAAATCGATACCGTTGTCGATGGACGGAGCCGACTTCTCTAAAGTGGTGGTTTGTGTGGAGTCGTTCCCAACCACGATGACTCTCCCACTGCATGCGACAGCCAAAAGCGCGGTCAAAAGAACAACGAAATAACTTATCTTCATTTTGTCTCCAAAGTCTCTCGAGTACGAATGAACGCGCAGAGAGATTTCCGTTGTCAGCCCGTGTACGAACCGACTCTATGTATGCATGCAAATCCCGAAGTGACTCCAGAACGAAAAATGCCTCCCATAACGTCTTTTTTGACTTTTCTAGGATAGATTCAACATAGCAGTAAAACCATCATTCTGTCAAGTTTTCTTTACTAATTAAACAGGAGTTAGAAAAGAAATACCAAATCCCTCAAACGAGCCACTTAAAAAAAGACCCAAGCCAGCATAACAGCTGACAAGGGTCGACGATCGGTTTGAGGATTACTCCACCGTCAGAAAAACACTACCGGGGAAATCTCCGGCAACCGTGACAACGTCTGATTCGACGTGGATCCCGAGCGGATGAACCGCAAAGCGCATTCCTGAGATAGGCACGAACAGCGGATTTGCGATATCCATGATGAAGGAGATGACCACGGTTTTCCCATCCGCGATTGTGAACATATCCGCAAACGCGACTCGCGCCACTTGATCAATCACGCCCTCGAAATCTGTCGGCCCCATAAGCGTTTGGCCTTCATCACCCTGAAGCCGAAGGTTGAAGAAGTTCCAATCCCCAGGAGAGCACGGGGCTTTGCAATATGGGACTGCGTCATCGGAAAGCATATCCGGCGACCAGAGCATGAAATCCAGTCCGTAGATCGCGACACTTTGGCCACAGCCAACGGCTGAGATCGAGAAGCGCAGAGCAAGTACGTCGGTTGCACCCGCCTTCACCGCATTCTGCAACGGACCGCTGAGATACTTCCTCTCAACAACGCGGATGCAAGGCGGTGAGTCGTCGCCAGCGTCCAAGGGATCGTGAGTCGTCGCATCTTCAGATGCGTCATCGACACCTGCATCAGAAAGTCCTGCATCGGATCCGCCAGCGTCCCCCCACCACTCACCAGTCGTTTTTCCACCACACGCGATCGCAAAAATGCAGATGAAGAAAACACCCATCAGATGGATATGTTTCACTCGTATTCCTCCTCTTCGAAAAACAGAATTTTTTTCTGTTGTGTTATTTGTCGTTCAAAAGGGCAAAGACTGCGCGGAATATATCAGAATAAGGCTATTTCATCAAGTATCCAACCCAAAAAACACAGATCACTCAATGAAAAGCGATCCGTGTTTTTTTTAAAAATTGATATCTTTCTTTATGCTCCGTGGCACTTTTTATACTTTTTTCCAGATCCACACGGACATTCTTCATTTCTCCCAACTTTCGGCACACTCCCCGCTTGAGAGCCAGAGATCGCATGCGGATCATTTGACGTTTTTGCCGGGCCCTGCAATTGCAAACCGCGTCCCGACGAATCCTGAGTCATGTCTGCCGAACGAGCAGCAATCTGAATTTTGAAGATGGAGTGCGCGACTTGTCGATCGATAAGCGCCAACAATTCATGATAGAGCCGATACGCCTCACGCTTGTATTCAACAAGTGGATCACGCTGGCCATATCCACTTAAGCCAATCGCTTTTCGTAAATGTGAGATCGCTTCTAAATGCTCCACCCACAAGTCATCTGTCGAACGAAGAAGAAGCATCTTTTCAACTTCACCCATCACGGCGTCCTCTTCAACTTGAGATTCAACAACGCCATATGCCTCTTTTGCAATTTCTGAAAAAGCTTCAACAAATGCTGTACGTTTCCAAACTTCATCTTCTTGTTGATCTGCTTTTTTAACCGCCTTTTCCATTGCTTCCGAAATATTCGTCTGACTTGGAAAAAGCGCACGAAACGCTTTCGCCATTGCTTCAAGATCCCACCGTTCGTGCTCTTCGGCTCCGGTGTGAAACAACACAGTCTGCTCAATTTCGCCCTCAACTGCCTCCCGAACCATTGCGGTTAATGGACGCACGCCATTTTCAGTTGGCTTTTCCGCATCTTTTAAGATGTCATTTCGGCGTTTATACACTGCTGTTCGATGCTTATTTATCACATCATCATATTCCAAAAGATGCTTTCGAATATCAAAGTTATGTCCTTCCACTTTTCGCTGAGCGGATTCAATTGTTTTGGATAGAAGTGAATTTTCAATCGGTTCATCTTCCGGCACACGTAAAAGATCCATTCGTGACTTCATCTTTTCCGCTCGGTCTGCGCCAAAAATACGGATAAGATCGTCATCCATGGAAACATAGAATTGCGTTGTGCCTGCATCGCCCTGTCGCCCGGCACGTCCACGTAACTGATTGTCGATGCGTCGACTCTCGTGACGCTCTGTTCCGAGAACGAACAATCCCCCCAATTTTTTGACAGCCTCTGCCTCCTCCGGATCTGCCGGATTTCCTCCAAGCACGATGTCCACACCGCGTCCGGCCATATTGGTTGCAACGGTTACGGCACCACGACGTCCGGCCTGCGCAATAATCTCACCCTCACGTTCGTGATTTTTTGCATTCAAGACATCACACGGAATCCCCTCTTTTTTCATAAGCTCGCCAAGCAACTCGTTTTTTTCAATGGATGCTGTTCCAACAAGGATTGGCTGACCTGTTGCATGACGCTCTTTTATCTCACGTAAAACTGCAGTAAATTTTCCACGCTCATTCTTAAACACTCGATCCGGAAGATCCTCACGGGCGTTTGGTTTATTCGTCGGAATGGAGAGAACTTCAAGTTTATAAATCTTATGAAACTCTTCCGCCTCTGTTTCAGCTGTCCCCGTCATTCCTGAAAGCTTTTCATACATTCGAAACAAATTCTGGAATGTGATGGTTGCCATTGTTACGGATTCGCGCTGAATCTTTACGTGCTCTTTTGCCTCAATCGCTTGATGTAGACCCTCGGAATATCGTCGCCCCTGCATAAGACGACCCGTAAATTCATCAACAATGATAACTTCTTCGCCCTGCACAACATAATCCTTATCCTTTTTAAAGAGTGCGCGTGCACGAAGTGCTTGCTCCATGTGATGGACCATTTTCATTCCGCCCGCAACATAGAGATTTTCAATGCCAAGCCATTTTTCCATTTTCGCAATCCCTTCTGCCGTTAACGTTGCTGTACGTTGCTTCTCATCAACAATGTAATCTTCTTCCTCTGCCAATTTTGGAACCAAGTCTGCAAAACGATAATACAATTCAGCAGGATCCTCAGCCGGTGCGGAGATGATAAGCGGTGTACGCGCTTCGTCAATCAAGATTGAGTCAACTTCGTCGATAATCGCATAATGCAAATCGCGCTGAACTTTTTGACCCAACTCCGCCACCATATTGTCGCGCAAATAATCAAAACCAAACTCATTATTTGTTCCATACGTGATATCCGCCAAATATGCCTCTTGACGCTGAATAGGACGAAGATAATCCATATCAACAAGAAACGAACCCATTTCATCACGCAATTCATCGTGTTTGGATTCACTCTTAAAATCCGGATCATACCGATACGCTGACGCATGCTGAACACACGCGATACTTAAATCGAGCGCGTAAAACACCTGACCCATCCAAACGGTATCTCGACGTGACAAGTAATCGTTCACCGTCACAAGGTGCGCACCTCGTCCTAAGAGCGCGTTAAGATACATTGGCGCAACAGCAGTCAATGTTTTTCCTTCACCTGTACGCATTTCTGAGATCCAACCTCGGTGCAGCGCAATTCCACCAATCATCTGAACATCATATTGACGCTGACCTAAAACGCGTTTTGAAACCTCTCGAACAACTGCAAATGCCTCGGGCAAAAGATCGTCCAACGTTTCGTTCTCCTTTAACCGTTGTTTGAACTCGCTCGTTTTTAACTTTAGTTCATCATCGGAGAGTTTCTGGATTTTTTCTTCAAAACTATTAATCTTTTCAACAATTGGAAGAAGTTTCTTAATTTCTTTTGCGTTTGGATCGCCAAAAACGGCGGATAGAATCTTTTTCATATATCCGAATGAGGGTATCGAGAAACCAAGAAAAACTCAAGTATCAATTTTTCGACCACGCTCAAGTTCCTTCTCTTTCCGCCCAGCCAACATCTCACGTAAATGATCTCGTACCTTATCAACTGCCTTATATAAGGTTTCTGTTGTCTTCTCAACAACAATAAGGTCTCCAGGAACCTCCACTTTTGCCGAACAAACAAAGATATCACCTTTCATGTGATGATTTGTATCTTTTCCCAAATCAACATCAATAAGCACAATACTATCATCGTATTTTTCGAGGGAATTCATTTTTTCCTCGACATACTGACGAATCGAAGGAGTAAGCTCAATATTCACTGCATGGATGTTAATAACCATATGCATCTATCTTAAAGCGCGGGCTGAGGAACGTAAAGGGTGGGGAGTTAGGGAAGTTCTTCCCTTATCCGTCATCTCGACCGCTTTATCCGTCATCTTGATTGTTTTATCCTGTCATCTTGATTGTTTTATCCGTCATCTCGACCGTAGCGGAGAGATCCCTTTTCAAATAGATCCATTCTTTATTTAAAAAGTTAGCACCCTCCTAGTCACTTTTTGTCACATCACAAAAGTGACGCAAAAAAGATGTTGGGGGTCGGCTGAACTCGTTCAACGCTATCGCTAGATCACTCAAACAGGCAGG
>JANLIO010000071.1 GCA_024654265.1 bacterium
TGTATTATTTTATTCTTTTTTCATTGCTGACATTAATCCTTCCATACGTTTTTAACTCCATCAGTGCATGGCTCTTTCTTATTAGCGGAGTTATCAGCCTCATTATCGTTCTTATCTATACAGAAATACTTGCACGTTATCTCAAAAATATTCGTGAGAAGCGAACCCAAATTTTTGTAACAATGCTCACAATCTACGCGTTAATGAATGCCTTTTATGTTTTTAACATCATCCCTCCAATCCCGCTTTCACTCCGAGAAGCAAGCGCATATCACAACGTTATTCGCATCGACAACACCTACACAATTCTCGCGGAGAAGGAGAGTCTTCTTGAATATTTTCTACCTGGGCAAACGATTCACATCCGGCCAAATGAACGAGTCTACGTATACACATCGATTTTTGCGCCATTTGATCTCACGACAACGATTGTTCATCGTTGGCAAAAATACGACGAAGAACACGGGGGATGGCTGACAACGAGTAAACCATCTTTCGTTATCGCTGGAGGACGGGAGGCTGGATATCGCGGTTATTCCTACTCAGCAAACACATCTCCCGGAAAGTGGCGTGTGAGTGTAGAAACAGAAAGGGGACAGGTGTTAGGCAGTGTTCGATTTTCGATCCAGCATGTTGACGCTTCCCCAGAACTCGAAATTGTGCTGAAATAGCAGTATGGAAAAAAAGTGGTTTAGAGCAAAAAATTTCGGATATGGATGGCAACCCGCGACATGGCAAGGTTGGCTCATTCTTTTTGGTTTTATTGGATTTATGATGTGGGATTTCCAAAAACTTGATCTAAACTCTCACTCAGCGAGCGATACATTGCGACCCTTTGTTATCCATCTCATTCTCGCGATAATTCTATTATTAGGTATTTGCTATCGATTTGGCGAAAAGCCAGAGTGGAGGTGGAATGGCAAGCCGATCAAAAGAATAAAGGATGATTCGGATACGGTTGGATTTAATTAGAATAATTCATCTATGCTTTCAAGTGCACAAGAAAAATTAATACGCAGTCTGCATACAAATAAAGGTCGCGAAAAAGCAGATCGTTGTTTGGTCGAAGGAAAAAAAATTATTGAGATCGCGGGTGCATTTGTAGATTTTACATTTTCTGAAACAGATTCTCGAGATTTTGCAAAATTAGTCACAACCGTCACACCTCAAATGGAAGCGGCTGTTGCGCACATTCCTTCATTTGATATCGAGTCCGTTGCACAAAAAAATATCATTCTGATTTTGGATGGTGTCCAAGATCCGGGAAACGTCGGATCCATACTTCGATTGTGTCTTGGTTTCGACGCAGGAGTGATTTTGGTCGACTCCGCAGACCCAACAAACCCAAAGGTCATTCGATCATCAGCCGGTGCATTTTTTCAAATACCATGGGTGCGTGTTTCTCGTTCTGATATTTCGGGAGAACTCATCAATTTACAGCGAACAATACTTCGCCTTGAAAAACGATCTGGTTCAAAAGAGATTCAAACGCTGAAGATGAACAAACCAATCGCGATTCTTGTCGGCTCTGAAGGTCAGGGGATACACATACAAACGGAAAACGCAGAATCCATTTACATCCAACACAATCCAAAACTTGAATCATTGAATGTCGCGTCCGCGCTTGCCATTGCTCTGTATACATTATCCACACATTCTTCTTGACAACACAATCGAAAATGTGGAAGCAGTAGAGAGAGGTACATTCAATTATTCACCATGTTATACTCCCCATATGCCAAGCCATGAAGTGACGACAAATGAACTCCTCGACTTTTTGAAGGAGAATGTTGCGATGAAAGAAGATCTTATTCATTTTGCGACAAAAGATGATTTAAAGACATTTGCAACAAAAGATGATTTAAAAGACCTTCGCGAAGAAGTGCAAGAAGTAAAATCTGAAATGCACGAGATGAAGGCGGATCTCCAAGAAGTAAAATCTGAAATGCGTGAGATGAAAACGGAAATTATCGATACCATCGATGGGTTTATTGGAAACCAACAAAAATTTGACGTTGAACTTGCATCTGTCCGCTATCGAGTCAGTGACCACGAAGAACGTTTAACGCGTGTCGAAAAATCTTAAGGAAGACAAGCATGGAACAAACAAATGAAGACTGGAAAAAAACCCTAACTCCCGAGCAATACCATGTTTTGCGCGAGAAGGGGACAGAAGCACCGTTTTCAGGAAAATATGTAAATCTTCAAGAGAGCGGAACATACACCTGCTCGGCGTGTGGCGCAGAATTATTCTCTTCAGATACAAAATACGATGCAGGATGCGGATGGCCAAGTTTTTATGATATTGCCCAAACAGGTGCGGTACGTTTGCAAGAAGATACGTCAGGAGGCATGAAACGAATCGAAGTTGTCTGTGCAAAATGCAGTGGTCATCTGGGGCATTTATTTGATGACGGACCAAAAGAAAAAACGGGAAAACGCTATTGCATCAACTCCCTTGCGTTGGGATTTCAAAAAAAGAACACATGAGCACACATCTCCTCCTCAGAACCGTCGGAGAACTTATGGTCGCTTTTGCCGCACTTCGCGTACACCACAGAGTTCTTCACGAACGTAAAATTGATAGAGCTGTTTTTCACACCATGCGGATCGAACAAATTATTGGAGTTCTTGGTGCGATCTGTATCTTTCTTGCTTTCATTGTTGAGATTCAATAAGCGAAAAAACAACACAACAAAAAACACCCCGAAATTCGGAGTGTCTTTTGAAATCAATTCCTGATTTACGCAGCAACTTCTTCGCCACCTTCTGCAGGTGCTTCTGTTGCAACTTCTGCTTCTTCTTCTCCTGCTTCTTCTTCTGCAGGTGCTACAACTTCTTCTGTTGCAACTTCTTCTACATCTTCTGTAGGTGTTTGCATGTCGTCCATGTTCATAACGCTGGTAACTTAACGAATAAATCCAGGCGTTCAGCACTGGAATGTCGGTAATATACTTTATTTACTTATATCTGTCAAATGAACTAAGATGAGGGAGATATGATAAAAGTATATTTTGTTGAAATTCTGAAATTGATGATCTGTATCTTTTTTGTCTTTTCACCTTCCGCGCTTCA
>JANLIO010000093.1 GCA_024654265.1 bacterium
CTCGGTCGGAATGACGAAAGAGAAAGGGATTCCTCCACTCGTCGCAAAACCTCCTCGGTCGGAATGACGAAAGAGAAACGTCATCTCGAGCGCCTCATCAAAATGACGGAAAGTCTGTCATCCCCGTGAAAACGGGGATCCAGGAAATCAAAGAGCCACTCCACATTGATACAGCACAGTCCTATGATCTCCTGGATCCTGGACTAAATCCAGGATGACAGGAACGAAAAATCTGTCATCCCCGTGAAAACGGGGATCCAGGATGACAGGAAAAGAAGAGGAATTACTCTGACACCCCTCTGTATCTCCCCTTCCAAGGGGAGAATCTTATTCAGAATGAATACATTAAGACAATGTCCACCTTGGCAAGGGGGACCGCAGGGGGTGTCAAAGAAACAAATCCATATACGAGCTACTAGCTACAAGCTACTAGATACTTCCTACAAGCTACTAGATACTTCCTACAAGCTACTAGATACTTCCTACAAGCTACTAGATACTTTCTCCTAACTAAACCCCCCTTGTTTGGATAATTGTTTCTCGGAGTTGGTTCCCTGCTTCAATGAGTGCGGGTGAAACGTTTTCGACAAGTTCGAGGAGGGCGAGAACGATAACAATCCACCAGATTAATCCAACAAGTGCCCAACCTCGACGTGCTCGTGCGCAATATGCAATTGCTGCGCCAAATCCGAAAATCGGAAGTGCAATGGCAACGATCCAATCGTTTCGGTCCATTGCTGTGAGTTTTGTATTTTTTCCTAGATCGAGGATTGCGACAAGACGAAGAAGGAGCGGAAAGACCATTAAGATTGCGGTGAGGATGACAAGTCTTCCACTGCCAAAGCTAAAGAGTAGGTTTGTGACGGCTGTTGCTTCGGCGTGTGATAGCGCCATTCGTACGGCAAAAGGAAATGAGATGAAGGCAATGAGAAGCGGTGTGAATAGCGCGATGAATGCCCATTTTTTCCAAATGTACCAATACCAAACCGCGGTGAGTGGATTGACGACAAGCGCCACGCACCAAAGTCGTTTTTGCATGGGATCGGCACCGGGCGTTTGATATGCGTGGATTACGGCCCAACACCAAAAAATGACGTAGAATGCCAAAGAGAGCCAAAAAAGAATGAGTGCAAGAATTGATATCATGATTGACATTTTAGCAAATAATGACTATGTTGTGTTCGCTTTTCCAAAAGCGTGTTCATTCACCTCAAACAAAAGGAACGATTTTGACACTTCGGAATAACGCAACCCCCTGCCTCGTGATTTCGGATTTCCAGCTGTTGTCAGCCGGGTTCGATCAGATCTGCAAAACGTATTTTCACGTCAACGGGTATCATGTCTTCTGCATCAACTTGAAGGCGTTGAGCAATGAGCTGAGAGCTTTGTCGAAGCTATATCTTCGGGGCCTCATCCAAGGGAACGGAGCCAAACCACTTTTTGTGGTCGTCGATCGGCGAGAGATTGCCTACACGATCGAAGAAAAGAGTGGAGATGCATTCATCTTCACAACGATTCAAGAGAACAAACGGCCGGATGAAACCGGGAGCTCTCAGCCTGAAAATGGCAATGTGAGTCACGGGACGAGGCCTATGTTCCGATCAAGTCATTCTAACGAAGCGCCACCCAAGAAGTCGACACCGAAGAAGAAGAAAGCTCCGGGTGGATCAAACGGCTCAGACACGCCGAAGAATGGATCGAACGGCGCTGGGAAGAAGGACGCGAAGCCGAGGAAACCTCGCGAAAAGCAAAAGGGTGGCTCAGCGTCGCGACACATCGGCGCGTAATCTGTTCACCGTCTCTCGGGTATCTTCCGAAGAGGCGGTTTTTTTATTGACAGACTGCACACTCTTCATTTGCAAAGTCTCGTTTTTCAGAAACCGCTGATAGATTTTGCGCTTCGATCGGCGCGGCTGATCGGAAATAATACAATGTTTTTACGCCCAACTTCCATGCTAAAAAGTGCACGTCATGAAGATATTTTCCGCTGATGGGTGTTGGGAAATAGAGGTTGATGGATTGCGCTTGGCAGATGAATGGTTGTCGATCCGAAGCCTGTTGAACGATTTCGCGCATGTTCATTTCGTAGGCGGTTCGAAAAACCATTCGTTCTTCGTCGGTTAACTCTTCAAGATGTTGCACACTTCCTTTTGCCGAAATGATCTTCTTCCACACGTCGACTGTGTTCAAACCTTTTTTCTCAAGAAGATTTTCAAGAAATTTATTTTTCACAAGGAAACTTCCGGAAAGTGTTTTTTGGAGGAATGCGTTTCCGGTTTGCGGTTCAACGCACGGCGTTGCTTGACCACAGATGAAGCTGGTGCTTGCGGTTGGTTGAACAGATGTGACATAAGTATTCCGTTGCGTACCTCCATCCAATGGTAACCCACGTTCTTCCCCAAGTTTTTTGGATGCAGAGCGCGCAAAGTCGTTTACACGTTGAAAGATTTGTTTGTTTAATGCGCGCGCAGGAACACTCTCGAATGGAATATTTTTTGACATCAGATACCCGTGATATCCCATGACGCCAAGACCGATTGATCGTTCATGCTTTACAGAGTTGATCGCCTTTTTATACTCAGCAGAAGGAGCCTGTTCGCAAAAGATATCAAGATTATTATCCAGCGCTTTCACCGCCAAATACGTTATTTCTTCCGCATAATCCTTCCACTCATCATATTTTTCCAGATTGAGATTTCCCAAACAGCACACCGCAGTTCGTTCTTCGTTTGTTGGAAGAACGATCTCTGTGCAGAGATTGCTTTGGCTCACAAAAAGTCCTTTGTCTTTATGATGTTGTGGAACAGCGCGATTCACGGTGTCAATGAAGATCATGTATGGCTCGCCGGTTTCCGCACGAACTTTCAGGATATGTCGCCAAACTTCAACCGCGGAAAGACTCTTTGTTACGGTTTTGTAATGCGGATCCACAAGATTGTAGTCGCGTCCTTCTTCAACCGCTTTCATGAACTCATCAGTGATAACAACGCCATTATTTATGTTTAAACATTTGCGATCAATATCTCCCCCTGTCGGCCGACGCATCTCGATAAAATCTTCAATATCTGGATGGTCAACGCGAAGATATGCGGCAGCCGCCCCACGTCGTGTACTGTTTCGCGAAACCGCGATTGTTTCCGAATCCATGATTTTCATGAATGGGATGACGCCGGAAGATTTAAGTCCGCTCGCTTGGAGAGGTGCGTTTTGCCCGCGAAGTTGGGACCAGTCTGTGCCAATTCCACCGCCGTATTTTGCGAGAAATGCGTTTTCTCGATAGATGTCAAAGATTCCTTCGAGCGTGTCTGGGACTGTGTTGAGAAAACAAGAAATCGGTAATCCTTTGTTTGTGCCGATATTCATCAAAACAGGAGTCGCAGGAATAAACCAATACCGACTCATGATGTTGTAAAGTTTTTGTGCGAATTCCGCATCGCCACGCGCCATCCCTGTTGCGACGCGTGCAAAAAATGTTTGTGGATTTTCGCAAATCTCATCCTGCGCGTCATGAAGAAAATAGCGGTCTCGTAAATTTTCCAGACCAAAATAGGGAAGTTGTTTATTTGAATCCGGATTGAGGATAATCCCCTGTTGAATTGCGCGATCCGTTGCATAGTGCGGGCAGTCCCAGCTATTTTTGCCTTCTGTTTTTTTGAGGACATCTTCAAGAAGAAGATCACGAGCGGTGTTCAGATCATTTGCGGACAAGGCGTCAATGATGGATGTGTACATAGTGTGAGTTTTTTTATTTTAAGTATTTCAGAGTGAGGGTTTAGTGCTTCGTGCTCAATGTTCTACCGTCATCCTGGATTTAGTCCAGGATCCAGGAGATCATAGGACCGTGCTGTATCAATGTGGAGTGGCTCTTTGATTTCCTGGATCCCCGTTTTCACGGGGATGACAGACTTTCCGTCATTCCGACCGAGGAGGTTTTGCGACGAGTGGAGAAATCCCTTTTCATATAAGATCATTTCTTTTGAAAAGGGATTTCTCCGCGGAGTTTACCCCGTATTTCTTAACGGGGGTCGGAATGACCGGATAGGGCACGTCTGGCACCAAGGGGTCTGACTCTTTGGTGCCAGACGAAGAACGTTCTTTTGATTTTCTGGATCCTGGACTAAATCCAGGATGACAGATACGGAGCCAGGATTCAGATACGGAGCCAGGATTCAGATACGGAGCCAGGATTCAGATACGGAGCCAGGATTAACGACTACGGACTGAGAATTGTGAACTCCTCCTTTTATCCCCAATCTTCGACAACAGCTCCTTTTGAATATTCTGTTGCGCGATTTTCAAAGAAGTTGGCGTGTTCTTTTGCGTTTACCATGACGTCCAACCATGGGAGAGGATTTTCGACTTTGTAGACTTTTTCGAGCATGAGATCATTTAGTTTTTTGTCTGCGATAAATCGAATGTATTGTTTGACTTGATCTGACGTAAGTCCGGGAACAGGTCCCATTTGAAAGCAGGTATCAATGAAGGCATCTTCCAGATGCACCATTTCGTCGCAGGCTTTGTAGAGTTTGCGTTGCAGTTCATCTGTCCAAAGATGTCTGTTCTCTGACATCAGATCTCGGAAAAGATGACACACGCCGTTGCTATGCAAGGTCTCATCTCGGATGCTCCATGTGATGATTTGACCAACACCTTTTAATTTTCCGAGGCGTGGGAAATTCATTAAAATCGCAAAGGATGAAAAAAGACTGACGCCTTCCATGAATCCTCCAAAAACAGCAAGATTGATGGCGAGTTCTTCAACGCTGTCGACATCAAACGTTTGAATGTAGTTATATTTATTCCGCATGGATTCATAATCCAAAAACGCGGCATATTCTTTTTCGGGAAGTCCGAGCGAATCATTCAAAAATGAATAGGCCCATACGTGGATACTTTCGATTGCCGCAAATGCGGAGAGCATCATTTTGATTTCCGGTTTTGGAAATGCGGGGATGAGACGTTGGTTGTAGTTGTTGTTTACCTCAATATCGCCTTGGGTGAAAAAGCGAAGAATTTGGATGATGAGATTTTTTTCTTCCGCGGAAAGGTTAAAGCGATAATCCGAAATGTCAGATTCCATAGGAACCTCAATCGGCATCCAGTGCGCTTGGTTTTGTTTCTGGAAGTATTCGAAAAAATGTGGGTACTCAAATGGCCGGTAAAATTTCCGGTGTGTGAGCATGGGACAAGCGCCAAGGAGTTGACTCATACGCCGTATTCGTTGCGATTCGTATTATCGAGAAGTGACGGTGGGGTTTCAACAAACGTCGGAAGGTTTGAACTTGAAACGTCATTTCGCGCAATAGATTGTCGTTCTTCTGGAGTAAGGAATTTGAGAGACAACCAACGAAACACATAATCGACGATGGATTTCGCTTCCGGAATATTTGGATTTTCTGTTACGCCAGATGGCTCAAAACGCATATTCGAAAATTTATTCACAAAGATTTTAAGCGGAACACCATATTGAAGTCCGATAGAGATTGATGTCGCGAATGCATCGACAAGACCGCTCATCATACTCCCCTCTTTGCTCATGGTGATAAAAATCTCACCGGGTTGGCGTGTATCATCGTAAAGACCGACGGTGATATAGCCTTCATGCTTCCCGACTTGGAACTTATGCGTGATGGCTTTACGTTCTTCATTCAAACGATGTCGTCGTGCTGTTGATTGAGGAGCTGGGACAGGCATCCCTTGCCCGCTCTGAGGCATTGGTTGCGGAGTCGTTTGAGAAACGTCAGGGTAAAGCGGAGAGTATTCGTGATTCATATAAAATAGGTTTAGAACAAACGCGACAGAAGAAGTCGGTATGAATATCTAAGCGTCTAAAACACAGCGTGTCTATCACCTAGGCACGGCTGACTAAAACGATTTTTCTTCACACCACTACATCTTGTGTCTCGATCAGTAGTATATCACAAGATGTTGTAATCGAATTCTTTTTTTGTGGATAACTTTTTTATGAAAGAGAATTTGGAATTTAGAATTTTGGATAAATTCGTATACCAATGAAATCGTAGAGTTTGATCGGATGTCCGACATCCGATCAAACGGATATCCGATAAAAACGGACACCCCGTGTCCCAGTTTCATAAAACCTTCAAACTCCTAACCTATTAATCTAATGGACGGGGGTTTGGGGGTCGCCTGCCTGTTTGAG
>JANLIO010000001.1 GCA_024654265.1 bacterium
TTTATGTGTGATTTTAAATCCGCGTTTTTCACCTGTGATGAAAATAATTTCTTGATATTTTGATGTGAACGGCATTTCATCTAATACCGTGAAGCGTAAACGTATGGTAGATATCCTCGTTTTTTTTCTAATCAATTTGTATCGGGGATTCCGGAGGCGGTGGAGTAGAGGGCGATGATACGACATATCGGATAAACCATGTAATTGGTTTGCCTAATTTTTCTGATTCTTTTTGAATCATGGGGACATCGGGAAAACCATCTGGATCGATAAATCCATGAATGGATGTGTACGTTTCCGTTTCTTCCGGATCATATGGAACACGATGTGTTTCTTTTAATACCCGTAACAATACGGCATGTGGCATTCTGCCATCAATGTAATAATGATTCCCATTATTCAAGAGGACAACGGAAAAGGCGCGTTTTGTGCGCTTTCTTACGACTTGATCATCCGGAATAAAGTAGAGGTTTTCTGCTGGCACATCATAGAAACTGCCGACTTCTTCTCGCACTGATTCGAAATCTTCGTCAATGTGATCAGGTTGAAAATCACCTGTTTTGTATTTTTCAAAGAATTTTCTCTGATCTCCTCGAGATCCGATATGCGTATTGAATTCTGGAGGAGGTTCTTTGCCAAGTTTAGGCGACGGTTCCATATTTTTCATATGATTAGTTTACAGGGTTTGTAAAAAGTAACCAACGGTTCAGCGTAAAATGATTTTGTCGTTTATGTTACCTGAAAAGTTTAAAAGAGTTTCAATTCCGGTGTCGGGTTCGCTTATCCATAGAAAAAAATCTAGGAAGTCTTTATTTTTTGGAATAGATCGGTTTGGTACATTTATTTGACACTCCGTTATCTCGCGTGAGACGATAAAATCAATAAATGAGGGTTAAATTTAGTACTATTTTTTATATGTCAGAAAAACTAACTTCGTTGATCGAGGAAGCAGATCTCGGAGATGACTTAGAAAAAATTAGAGAAAGCGCTTCTTTTTTCTTTCCATCTAAATACCAAAATAGCGGTCGACCGAACTTCGTGAAATTATAGAAAGATGTAAAACAAAGAGCACACCCGACGACGGCATGAGCAGGTATGCTCTTTGCCGTGCTGGGTGCGCAAGAGGCGGTTAGTGCAAGGGCGCGTTTTATTGCCAAATCACTTTTTTCATTCCGGGTATTTGAAGCACGTTCGTCTCTACAAGGGGTTTACAGCTACACATCTCGATGGAGAAGCCCGCCCAACCATCAATAGGCGGAATTGTGACGATCCCACGGATCTCTGTAATATCGAGTTTATTCAAAACGGTACGACACATTCCACTTGTCGCCGAATCAATTGTCGCCTTTATGATTTGGATGTTCGTTGGGTTCTTCTCAGC
The DNA here is from genome assembly GCA_024654265.1 of bacterium. Classification (GTDB taxonomy): domain Bacteria; phylum Patescibacteriota; class Patescibacteriia; order 2-12-FULL-60-25; family 2-12-FULL-60-25; genus JANLIO01. The sequence continues at coordinate 1,382 of JANLIO010000001.1, forward strand.
AATGGTCGTTGAATTTTTTGATGTAATTGTTTTTTGATATCCCGCACTATCCATATCCTCTCCATTACAAAATTTTGTTGGATCCTCGTTTGAAGTTATGTATGTAATCTTCTGGGAAGATTCTGTGGATTTTTTTAACGTCGTACCATCGAACGTGAGAAGTATACTCGTATTTACAGTCGGTGGAGCTACCATCGGATCACTCGATTTTCTGTCAGTGAAATTCACAACAAGTTGGTTGCTTTTTATCTGAATATTTTTTGTGAGTATCCGATCGCCAAGAAAAACGGCGTTCGTTCCCTTTGTTCCGTTCGCGGTATTGATTGCCAATGCAACATAATAAAAGACACCTGTCCCACCAGAGTTTTGTGTTATGAAAACCGCAGAATCATCTTTATCGTCAGCATTGATATCGCCGACTACAGGTTGACCAACAATCGACGTTGTGACTTTTGATCCATCTATGGTGGATTCCGCTTTGCCATTTACGAGTGATACAGACACGTTTTCTATTGTGTATGTTGCGTTAAGTGGATCAACGGCCGTGGTCTCCATGGGTTGATTCCGACTAGGAATTTCTTGATTGGGAGACCCTTGTATATTGACGTATAAAAAATATGCCAAAAAACAACCGATAATCAGAATACTAGCAGGCAGAGCAACTTTGTAATATTTATTCATACATCTATCTATACTCCACATTCGCGTTTCTGAACACAGTGGACCTGTATTTTTTTATTACTAAATGAAATTTGAAACTTGGTGTCTGGTCCGGTTATCAACAGTAAATCTTCTGAACCCTCTACAATCTATCAAAATTTCATTTTAAAAAAGTGGACCTGATACCGGAATACATTTACAAACTCCAAGCTACTGGCAAGGTTCCCATAAAAGGGTAGTCACCAAACAATACATCCGCCACCCCTTGCCCCTCACTTCCCGGAAGCCAAGCTGCGATGACGGCATCCCAATCTTTTACATATTCCTTTATATCTAATGGTCGACCAGAGACGATAACGACTACAATTTTTTTACTGACGCGATTAAGCTTTGCGATCGTTTCCAGATCTTCCGAAGAGAGCTGTGGATTTTCTACGTCACCCCATCCTTCGGCATATGGATGCTCTCCCACAACCGCAATACCCACATCTGCCAAACCGGATGATTCAGCAAAATCTGCTTGAAGACTAAACTCTACCTTTGTCGAAGACGATACCTTGTTCCGGATGCCGTTCAGGATCGTTGTGCCTGGGATCCAATTCCCATCAATACCTTGCCATTCTATGGTCCAAGCGCCCGACTGCATTCCGATATTATCTGCCGAAGAGCCGGCAACATAGATCTTTGATTTGTATTTTGAAATTGGAACCGTCTTATTATTTTTCAGCAGTACAAGAGACATTCTGACAGCCTTCCGCGCAAGTTCTCGGTTTTTTGTCGTGTTAATCTCGACGAGATGATCCATTGGAACAACCTCAAATAGTCCGGTTTTAAATTTAGCTGTTAAAATCCTGCGCACTGCTTCATCAACCCGCGCCTGACTGATGTCATCGTTCGTCAAGGCTCGATGCATGCGACTTGAAAACGTTTTGTAATCAAACGGTAACATCACCATGTCGACCCCGGCATTGATCGCTTGGACAAGTGCTTGGTAGTTATTATCCTCATTTTCGTACACGCCATACCAATCAGAGACAACAAAACCATTAAAACCAAGCTCACCTCGTAATATATCTGTTAGGAGATAGGTATTGAATATGACTTTTGCTCCATTCCATTTATTGAGCCCGACCATAATAGACCTCACGTCTGCTTTAATCGCCTGCGTGAATGGTGCAAGTTGCGTTCGTCGTAGCTCCGCATCACTCAGTTTCGCATCTCCTTGGTCAATATAAAAATCCTTGTTTGAGGAGCTTCCCCACGTTGCTGAGCCGTTTCCAATATAGTGTTTCGCTGTTGCAGATACCTTTGCGCCATCCTGTTTGTACGATTGCAGTCCCTCGATGTATGCCTTGCCAAGTATGCCCGCAATCGTTGGGTCTGAACCAAACGTTTCATAAGTCCGACCCCACCGGATATCCTGCACAACATCCAGATCAGGCGAAAAGATCCAATTAATTCCGATAGCTGAGACCTCTTCGGCCGTAGCTTTCGCAACATCCCTGACAAGGCTAGGATTTTTAGTTGCGCCTAAACCTATCTGATGCGGAAAAATCGTGGATCCAAGAACATTTCCGTTGCCATGGTTCGCATCCACACCATAGAAGATGGGGATACTGAGTCTGGTCTTTTTCGCATACCCCTGAAAGGCATGTATCATCTGGAACCATGCTTCTGCCGTATTTGGCTCAGGTTTAGCACCAGCACCACTTAAGATTGCGCCAAGCCCGTATTTCGCGATGTCCTCTTGATTAAGGATGCTGTTCTTCTCGATCAGCGCCATTTGACCGATCTTCTCCGCGGTCGTCATTCGAAGCAGGAGATCATCCACTCTCATTTCGATAGGAAGTGTGGAGTTTTGATAGGGAAGGTCTTTTACATGGCATGTTTTGTCAGTATCGCAAAACGCCACGTACTTCTCGGAAGAAGGCATGAGTGTGAAGCGCGACAAGTACAGAAAAAGAAACAGCGACAATCCTGAAATCCCTACAGCGACAACCAAAAAAATAATCTTTTTCGACCGACCAAAACTGACTTTTCGCATATTGCTTCAACTATAACATGGTCGTTATCAAACCCCGTAGGATTCCGGTGTCTGGTCCGGTTATCCACAGTAAAATCTCGATTTTTTTATTTTTTGAAAAGTGAAAAATGATTTTTAAATGGTGTCTGATTCGCGCTTTGAGATTCTGATTCTTAAAACTCCATATTTTATCTCATCTTTTCTAGCTGTAAAACGATTTATTTATTTGTAAGTTTTTTATTTTGTGTTTTTTTCAAGTAGTTCTCCTTTGACACGACGGATCGTTTGAGTTGTTTTTCTAATTCCTTTCTTGCGACACCTGCAACATTACCACCCGTTCGGGCATCCTCGGCAAGTTCGGCTAAACTCTTTGAATCTTTCGTGGAATGAAGCTCGGTCGTCGAACGCTCACCAAGCATGGTGAAGATCAGTTCTAAATCATCCATGTGATCGCGAGGTTTTGGCGTTTAAGCCCTTTAAGATCCTTATATTCATTTGGTGTAATGCCGAATGTCGCCTTTGAAATTTCAGCGGTCAGAATTTCGTAATCTCTTTGTTCCTGTGCACCACGTTTTTGCCATTCGTCCGTCAATTCCTCTCGGATCGCAATACCGCGTATACGTTTCTCGATCCAATTTTCGCTGTAACCCTTGAGTTTATAAAGCATTCGCGTCCGTTTTGTTGCGAGCTCCGGATTTTCGATCTCTTGCACACGTTCGTAGCCGACCTTAGCAAGCCAACGTTTGAATGGTTCGACCTTTGGAGATGGGATGGATTGGATGATGCGAAAGATACCTTCAGTATTGGCGCAGTCTGTTTCATATTTTTTGCCATCTGTAGCCTCTATTTTCAGTCCGTGACAAAATGTCACGACCTCACTTTCTTCTGCGATCAGTCGTTGTTTTAGTTTTCTCCAGTAGGCACCAGCATCTAAACTATTGGTCAAAATTTCACATACGTCTACAACTGAAAACTACCATTCGTTTTCGTGGAGTGTCTTACGAATTTCTTTACCTTTAAACAGGGTAATTTCGGTAGTTTTCATATCGAATATTCTATTAGAATTCTATCATGCGTTCTATTTTTGTTCTAGCGCATAAAAATAGTAAGATTATGTCTTTCCTATTCATCTACTTTTTAATCGAGACTGCCTTTGACACGGCGTAGGAGGGGCACGGAAATTGAACCGCTTTGTTTCACATTTCGCTCACGAAGACGCGCAGCTTTTTCCGAAACATAGGCTTCATAATACACTAAGGTCAACGGACGATATGGTCTTGTCGCATTAACCTCTCCATGCGTATGTCGCTGAAACCGATTACGAAGATCGCCCGTTGATCCCTTGTAAAACCAGTTCAGATTTTTTTTGCTTTGTAGAATATAAAAATACCACATACTCCACAGCTCTCATGTTCAGAGGAGATCGTCAAGATGTGGATAAAAAAAGCACCTCCATTTCGTGGAGATGCTTATGCGTCGTATGCCAACTCCGTGACCTGATCACCATCGTGATAAGCAGGAAGCCAATCACTTTCATGATAAGCAGGAAGCCAATCACTTTCATGATAAGCAGGAAGCCAATCACTTTGATAGTGGCAGGCCACGTCGTTCGCGAACGACGTGGCAGGGGTGAGAGGAATCGAACCTCTGACAAGGGTTTTGGAGACCCGCGTGATACCACTTCACCACACCCCCATGCCGGAAGAATATAGCAAAACGCGAGGGATCTTTCAAGGGCGCATGTAATCTCGTGAATTTCTTATTTCTTGGAAAATTCAATGTATCCTGAAACGAGAAGGTTAATATTGATTTGGTGAATGAAACGTTTCTTTCGAACAATTTGTGTTGGCTAGGATATTAGTCATGATACGCGATGTGTGCTATTGAATATGTATGAATAAACTCTCAATCGCACTATTGTCTCTCATACTCGTTGGAGCTGGATGTGTGTCTAGCGAAATTTCACGAAAAGATGGTTCTTCGTCAGAAACGACGGTTCAAGTTTCTTCAGGGAAACGAATTGATCTACAAAACAAAAATCTTACATCTTTACCATCGTCTGCTCTTAAAGATATACATATCGAAGAGTTGGATATTTCGGGCAATGCGATGACAGGTGCTCTTCCTTCGCAGATCGGTTCGTTAAAACAATTGAAGCGACTTGATGCAAGCAATAACGAATTTACTGGAATACCATCTGAGGTTGGGCAACTTCAGTACTTGGAAGAATTGAATTTTGCGAATAATAATCTCACGGGTATTCCAAACGAATTGGGGAACTTAAAGAATTTGCGCGTTCTCGATCTTCGGGGGAATTCAATTTCCGAATTGGATCTAAATATTATTCGAGCTGGACTTCCTTCAACGACGGAGATTCTTTTGTAGGAAAGAAAATCAATTGAATCGTGTGCGTGATTGAGTAAATGAGAATATACTCAAAGGAATACGCAACGTAATCGTATTATTGTTATTTCGATAATAGCTGGTTGTCTTTTGTTCGGTAAAAGAATTGGTCTTGGATTTTATATTCGACAATAGACAATAACGCCAACAGCCCATTGGGTTGAAAAAAAACAATAATTTTTATATGACAACAATTGAATTCCTTAGGCAGTTTCGAATCGGTGGGTTCGCAATTTTTGATTTTGCGGTTTCATTTATTGCGGTGTATTTTCTTGCGCCGTTTTTGTCAAAATTATTTCGGAAGATGAGGATCGAGATTCCAAAGCGAAACTGGTTATTTCTTACGATTCCGCTCAGTATTCTCATCCACGTGATTGTTGGGACGATTACACCTCTCACGAGAGATTTTTTGGATTTACAGGGACATCCGATTTTAAAAGTTGTGGTTGTTTTGCTTACGGTGTTTGGAGTGAGGGGAGTTCGAATTTTGAAAAAGAAATAAAGGGAAGGTAATTTGGAGTAGAAATGGAATTTAGAATTTATCTGTCATCCTCGGGTTTAACCCGGGGATCCAGAATATAATGGCGCGATTCATCTAAATAGGAATTGCTCTTTAATCCTGGATCCCCGTTTTCACGGGGATGACAGAATAATCTAGCTTCATCGGATGTCGGACATCCGATTTCCTTCCT